>JAPKZC010000395.1:3492-9902 GCA_026394025.1 Candidatus Solibacter sp. | reverse complement strand
GCGGGCGGTGGGGATTCTGCGCGGCAAGGACGCCGTGCCCGATCTTCTCCAGGCGCTACGCACCAAGGATACCGATGTGCTGTACGAATCGCTGATCGCCATGCAGAAGATCCGCGACGAATCGGCGGGACCGAAGTTCGCGTTCCTGCTCCGCGACTTGAATTCCAAGGTGCAGATCGCCGCGATTGAAACTACCGGGCTATTGCGCAATCGACAGGCTGTGCCGGACCTGATGGAAGTGCTGAAGCGCGCCAGGGATGCCAAAGTACGGCGCGCCGCGCTCACTTCCCTGGCCATGCTGCCCGACCCGCCGAGCCGCGCCTCCTTTCAGCAGTACCTGAACGATAAGGACGACAAGCTGCGCGCCGCCGCCGCGGAGGGCTTCGGGCGACTGCGCAACCCGGCGGACTCTACCATGATCGACCAGGCGTGGAAGGACGAAGGCAAGACGTCGCCGCGGATTTCCCTGGCGTTCGCCATGGTGATGCTGGGGCGGACGGAAATCAGCGAATTCAGCCCGCTCCAGTTCCTCATCAACAATCTGAATTCGAACGCCTACAAAGGAGAGGCCTTGCCGTTCCTGACCGAACTGGCGCGCGGCAACACCACCCGTCAGGCCCTCTATGCGCCGCTCGCAGCCGGCACGAAGGAGGAGAAAATCGGCTTGGCGCGGGTCCTCGCCGTCAGTGGAGACAAAGAGAGCGTGGCCCACCTGGAAAAGCTGAGCAGAGACACCGATCCCGAAGTAGCCCAGGAGGGATTGCGTGCCATGAGAAACCTACAGGCCAGATTGTAGGGTGAGTGCGTGCCCCACCCCGCGAACCGAACTACTTCGACTTCTTCTGCTTCTGCTGACCGACGCGGACCTTGGTGTGCAGCGTCTTGGAATCGATGAACGCCTTGTGATCGTGGCGTGCCACGGCGTCCGCCAGGTACTTCTCTATATTGGCGTCCTGGGGCAGGACTGCCATCAGCGTGTAGCTATCATTGCAGGTGGGGCAGAAGGGCCGGAACCGCTTAACATTCGGAATTGCCATAACTTTTACAGTCTAACACGGCAGCCCGGCGAAGCGCTCCGGCGCTCAACTGGCAGCCAGCCTGGTCCTAGTCCGCCATAGCCGCAGGACTGGTGGTGGGCATCTCGATCCAACCCTGTTGCGGGACGGCGTCCACGGGGAGACCTCCGTGCCAGAGGGAAAGCTGAAAGCGCACGCCGCGGCCTTCGGGGACGCCGGCGGCGTCCAGCGGAAAGCGCGCTTCCAGAATCCGGATGAAGGCGCACTCCACGGGGTCGTCGCTGGTAGCGGCGGCGGCGGCCAGGCGAATCGTCACGGAATGCGGCGGCGCGTTGTCCAGGGATTGCAGCGTGACCCGCGCTTCCATGCCGGTGAGTTCGGGCCCCGTCCCGGAGCGGAAGTCCACACGCACGAACAAGCTCTCGCCGTCGCTGCCGAACAGAACCTCGCTTACCAGGAACTTCTTGCCGTGCATCGAACCCGAGCGCTCGTCAACGCGGTAAAGGCCGGCGCCCAGCCACTCGAAGTAGGACGTCACTTCGCCATCGATCTTGGGGTGGATGGCGCCGGTGGGAGGCACGCGGACATCCGGCGTGGCGATGCGCAGTATGGGCCGCGAGAGCTCCTCCGGCGGCGCCAGGTTCAGGAAACGGTAGACATTCGCCAAATGGCTGCGGTAGAGCTGGTCGAACTCCGGACGATTGGCGGAATCGTGTTCGGGGCCGTACCACCAACACCAGTCGCTGCCTTCGGCGATCAGTAGTTCCTCATACGCCAGGCGGCGGCTGGCTTCGGGGACACCGGCGGCAGTGGCGTCGTAGCTGGCGCGGGCGCGCAGCAACTGGGTCCAGGCCTGGTTGTCTTCCTCGGCGCCGATCCAGATATCGAAGTTGGCGTTGATCCAGGAGCCCGGAAAGATGTGGTCCAGCGGCTCTGGCGGCATCAGGCGGAAGGCTTCGCTGGCGGTCACGGCGCGCACCCCCGGGTCTTCGCTGATGCGCCGGTAGAGTTCGCGCAGGAAGGGGCGGCCGTTGTGGTGATAGTATTCCCACGCATTTTCACCGTCCAGGATAATGGGCACCAGCGCGTCGCGGCCGGTGGCCAGAATGCCGGCGCAGTTCTGGCGGATGCGGTGCAGGAAATCGGCGGCGGCATGGGAGGCTTCCATCTTGGAATAGACGAAGCCGATCAGGTCGCTCATGAAATGGTCGCGGAAGATCAGGCGCATGCAGTGGCCGCCATGGTGCCACTCGTATGGACGGTACAGCCCTTCCACCGGCACCGCGCGCTGCAGGGTGCGGTCGAGCACACCGCTATCGGTGGCTGCCCACTCGAAGCCCAGTTCACTGGCCAGCGTGAAGACCTCGTCGGACACCGAGCCCTCGGAAGGCCAGAGACCCACCGGCGCCACGCCGAAGTGTTGCTCCACGTATTCGCGCGCCAACAGGAGTTGGCGGCGCGCGTCGCCGGGATAGCGAAATCGCGGCGGTAGCGGCACATTGGGGTGCGCCACACCGGCAATGTCGGAATCGCACAATAGGGGCAGGATGGGATGGTAGTACGGCGTGGTGGAAATCTCGATCTGGCCCGAGGTGGCGAGCCGCCGGTATGCCGGCAGCACGCGGCTCACGATCTCGCGCTGCTTTTCGCCCATGCGGCGCTGGTCGCCCAGCGTGAAGTTACGGCCACGCTCGATCCAGCCGCGCACCTCCGCGTCATCGGACTGGAACTCCTCGTCGAACCAGGCGAGTTGCGACCACATCTGCACGTCGCGCAGTTCCTGCGCGCTGAACATGCTGCGCGCCCCGGAACGCTTCTGAGCGAGGCGCGCATCGAACAGCTCGCCGTATCGCGGGTAGCGGTAGATCATGTGCGCCGGATCGGAATAGAAGGAGTGTTGCAGCAGGTGCTCGCGCTCGTCCTGGGTCAGATTCTCGGCCGCCTTGAGGGCGAGATCGAGGAACGGATCGCGCGCTTCGCCGCAGGCGTACTCTTCCACCTGCGCCATCATGGAGGGCACCAGGTTGAAGGTCTGCTTCACCATGGGAAATTCTTCAAGGATGCGCACCATGCCGTAGTAGTCTTTGAGCGCGTGCATGCGCGTCCAGGGGAGCTTGTACTCGCCGGAGGCAAGATCCTTATAAAACGGCTGATGCATGTGCCATAAGAAGCACAGGTTGATATGAGGCATCGGTTCCAGTGGGGCCTACCCAACTTAACTATCGTCCGAAAACGCTGCGCACAGGAGGGGGCGGCGCGTCTTTTCGGATCGCCCGCCAGAGGATGTCGTTCAGCTCGTCGTCGTCGTTCTCGTCGGCCTCCTCGAAGTTCATCCGTGCGGCGCGGGCCGCGGCTACGGTGGCGGCGGGGTTCTTTTCATCGAGAGCAATACGCGGCTTCTCCGCGGTGTAGGGGGCCGGATTGGGCTGGCTTTGGAAGGCGGCGGTCATGGGGCGCGCGCCGGCATCGAAGTGGGTCATGGGCCTCAATCCCAGGAGGAACTCCATGGTGCGCAGCATGGACGCGGTGTTGTACATGCTGCTGTCCACCGCGTGGCGCTTGACCCAGGGGGAAATCACAAAGGCGGGGGAGCGGTGGGAATCCACGTGGTCGGGACCGTTCTGAGCGTCGTCTTCCAGGATGAAGATCGCCGTGCTGGCCCAAAAGCGCGATTTCGAGACACCTTCCACCAGCAGGCCGACGGCGTAATCGTTATCGGCGGCGGCGGAGAGCGGAGCGATCTTGCCGGCGGCGGTGCCGGAGGTGTGGTCATTGCCCAGACGCATCAGGATGAGGCGCGGCATGTTGCCGGTCTTCTCATACTCGGCGAGTTCGCTGAGGAATACCTTGGTGCGGTCGACGTCGGGATAGTTGAGGTCGAAGCCGCGGTACAGGGGATTGGTGACTTTGGCCAGCACGGGGTCGCGGACGCCGGCGATCTGCTCGGCGCCGGGCGTGGCGTTGGGCTTGTTGTTGACCATGTAGCCGAAATTGCGCATAGAAACGCCGGCCGCGGCGGCATTGGTCCAGAGATAGCCGGCGGGCGGCAGGGAGAGCGGGTCCTGCTCCTCGAAATCGTAGGTGGCGCGGCGGTTGGCGTACTTGTTGGGCCACATCTTCTGCACGTAATCCGGCGCGATGGCGGCGGTGGACCAGTTATGGCCGTCGGCAGAGACATCGCTATTGACGTAGAAGTTGTCCAGCAGGACGAATTCGCGCGCGCCAGTTTGTGGTGGTTGGGGGTGGAGTTTTCGCCGAAGAGGACCAGCGAGGGGTCGCCGTTGCCCTCCTTCAGATCGCCCAGGACCTGATCGTAGCTGCGGTTTTCCTTCACGATGTAGATGACGTGCTCGATCTTGGGGAGCGGGCTCGCCTGGTCGAGTTTGGCGTCGCGGTAGGGCGAGTTGGCCAGGGTGCGGGCGGTCCAGGCGTTGAGTTGCTCCACCGTGAAGGGCTCGATCCACGACGCCGTTCCGGTCTGCATGCGTCCGACGAACTGCACGGCGGGCGGCGCTGGTTCGCCGGCATGCACCGGGCTGGCGCGTTTGGCGGGGTTGGGACCGTTCTCGGCATTGGGGTAGGAGCGCAGTCCCTTGCCGTTCAGGATCACCAGGGTTCCGTTGGCCAGGGCGCGAACGGCGGCGGGATACCAGCCGGTGGGGATGAAGCCCTCGACGCGGCTGCGCGCTTCGGCGATATCCACGACAGCGGCCGCGTTGGCGTCCGAGCAGGCCACGAAGAGGCGTCTGCCATCGGCGCTCAGGCCCAACGCGGAAGGGGTCATGCCCATGGGCTGGCGCGGGGTCATGGCGACGTTGATGCTCTCCACCACGTTGACGTCCTTGGCGGCGGTGACGCCGAGAGAGAGCACGTGATTGGTGTTGGCGGCGGCGACGAAGATGCGCGCGGTATAGGGAGGGGCTTCGCCGGCGGCGGTTTCGGGCGCGCCGTCACGCCACACCATATCGCTGGCGTGAGCGCCGACGCGCACCGCCTGGCCGATCAGGCTGCCGCCGGCGGCATCGTACTGGCCCAGCGTGCCATCGGCCCAGTGGGTGACGAAGAAGCTCTTGCCATCGGGATGGAAGAGAATGCGATAGGGGCGGCGCCCCGTCTTGAACTGTCCAATCACCATGCCGGATTGCGGATTGACTACAAGGATGCTATCGCGATAGAGGTTGGCGGCATAGAGCAGGCGGCCATCGGGCGAAAAGGCGACGTCGCCGATAAAATCCTGTGTGCCTCGCTGCGCTGGCGGCACCACGACGAAAGTCCGCGCGGGGGTGAGGACGCCGTTGGCGAAGGCGAATTCGAAGAGGGAAGCTTTTGAGCCCCCGCCTACGTAGACCGTGTCGCCCTTGGGTGAGATGGCGAGGCCGAGCCAGCCGTCGGCCACCGGAACGCTACCGGTAACGCGTCCGGACGAGGTATCGATGACGCTAACCGAGGGTGGCCGGTAGCCCCCGTTGAGCACCAGCAGGTATTTGCCATCGGGCGAGAGCGCGGTGGACATGGGGAGGGTGTCGAGCGCCACCTGGCGGCCCACGGGGTCCAGGCGCCATCCGCTGTTAAGCAGGAAGGCGCCGCCGGGGAGCGGTCCCACCTGTTCGCGCGGCGCCGGCTGGGAGCCCAGCATTGCGACCAGGGAGACGAAGGCGATGGCCAGGGCAATGCGATATCTCAGCGAACCTGAAAGGTGTGTCATGAGCACCTCTTATTGTAAGGGAAGCGGGTCGGAGCCTGGCCCGGGGCGCGCGGGAACGGTCGCGGATTCGCGCAAAGCGGGCGAATTACAGCCCAGTGGGAGCACGGTTTGGAGAAGCGGACAATTTTAGATGTTGGTGTGACCTCGGGATTCATCTGGAACTTGGGGGGTGAAGGAGCGGTCGCCGTTTGCTCTGGGTGCTTAAGTGAACTGGAGAAGCCGGCCCGAGGCCCTGTATGCAGACTCGGGATATTCGAAGCAGGGCCAGAAGCGGATCCAAGGGGACCCGCGCGGACCAGGGGGTCCGCCCCACAATCAAGCGCCGGGGCGTTGTGACGCAAAACTCGGAGAGCTGGGGGGAAGCCCGCTGTGGGGATAAGCTGTTCTTCCGCTTCGGGTTGCGGGGAGGGCGGGAGATTTTGTGACGCAAACCCGTGATTCGCGCGGGTGCCTCCGGGGAGGCGGCGGAACTGGACAAGGGTGGATTTGTTGAACTGCACTGAAAGGGCTCGCGGGGTCTGGCAGAGCGGCAATAGCTGGTGCGAGGGGGCCGGGGTCTTGGGTGGGATGGGCGTAAGGATTCTCTCCAATTCGAGGTATAGCATGGGGAGCGCGAGTAATCAGCAGCTTCAGGGCTGTAAATTACTGAAATGAAGGGAGAAAAGAAAGTCGAAGATCGCGAAATCAGG
>JAPKZC010000395.1:0-3398 GCA_026394025.1 Candidatus Solibacter sp. | reverse complement strand
GGGACCCCAAGCGTGCTTCGGCCTGGAACTGCCTTTGGGCAGCAGAGCGTACCCGCGCCTTTTCGGCGCGGAGCCGCGGTTAGCTACTCATGGCGCAAGGCTACCATCGGGTCCACGCGCATGGCACGGCGGGCTGGTATGTAGCAGGCCACCAGGGCGATCGCCGCCAGCGCCAGCGTGACGGCGACGAATGTCCCGGGATCTGTGCCGCTGACCAGCACCAGCAGACGCCGGGTGATGCGCGAAAGCGCCAAGGCGCCGAGTATACCCCCGCAAATCCCCACGCCAACCAACACGACACCCTGGCGCAGAATCAACCGGAGAATATCGCCGGGATACGCGCCGAGAGCCATGCGGATTCCGATTTCACGGGTCCGCTGGGTGGCGCCGTATGAGACCACGCCATAGACACCGACCACCGCGAGCACCAGTCCGAGCACGCCCAACGCAGCCGCTTGAAAGGCCCCCAAGCGGAACATCATAAAACCCATGCCGCCCGCCAGCGACTGTTTCATGGTGCGGAGATCGGAAATGGGAATATCCATGTCGAGCGCCCGGATCTCGCGTTGCACGCGCACGGCGAGGGCCTCCGGCGGCACAATGGAGCGCACCTGGAGCACGCGCATGAACGTGAAATGCTGCCGCAACGGCAGGTAGAAATACGGCAGACTGCTTTCGAAGACGACGACGTACTTGCTGTCCCGGGCAACCCCGACCACTTGGGTAAACGGGGCATCGGCGAGGCCCACCCGGTAGCGTTTGCCGATTGGGTCCTGATTTGGCCAGAAACGCGCGGCCATAGTCTGGTTTACGATGGCGACCCGTGGCGTGTCTTCGGTATCCTGCTCCGTGAAGGCACGGCCACGCACCATCGGAATCTTCATCGTGTCGAAGTAGGTCTCGGCCACGGTGTTGCGGCCCACGGCCGCCGGTTGCTCGCCGGGAACGATGAGGCGGTCTTCCGGATACACGAAATCTCCATCGTTCATGTAGCCCAAGGGGACGGTGTAAGCCAGGGTCGCCGATTCCACGCCGGGCAGGGCCTTGATGCGCCGGCTGAGTTCGCTGTAGAAATCCGCCGCCCGTGGCTGGTCGTAGCCCACCTGGTGGGGGTCCATACGGACGTTTAGAAGGTGGCCGGCCTCGAAGCCGAGGTCGAGCCGTTGCACGTTCTGCAGGCTTTGCACAAACAGACCGGCGAGGATCAACAGGACCAGCGAACCGGCCACCTGCGCCATCACCAGAAAACCGCGGACGCGCTGGCGGCTCGGATGACCCGAGCCGCTACCCGAACCACGGCCATCGTGGAGCACGGTATTGGCGTTAGTTTGGGAAGCCCGCAGGGCCGGCCAGATGCCGATCGCAATGCCAGTAAACGAGGCGCCCAGGAGTGCGTAGGTGAAAACGCGCCAGTCGAAGCTGAAATCCAGCACCGTGGGGATGTCGGTGGCGAGGTCGATGGTTGACGCCAGGGCATCGCATCCCCACTTGCCGAAAGCGACCCCGGCAACGGCGCCCAGAAATGCCAACAGCAGGCTCTCGGTGAGCATCTGGCGCACCAGGCGGCCGCGGCCGGAACCCAGAGCCGCACGGATGGCGAGTTCGCGCTGACGCCCCGCTGCGCGCACTAGAAGCAAGTTGGCCACGTTCATGCAAGCCAGCAGAAGCACCAGGCCGGCCAGAACCAGCAAGAGGCCGCGAATCACCGGAACCACATCGGCAAGGAACCGCAAAGGCAGGGGCCGTGCTACGGTTTCCGGCATTACCCGAACGCCAATGCCCTTCTCCGCTTCGGGATGTTCCACTTCCATGCGCCTTGCGATGACGTCCATGGCGCTCTGGGCCTGGTCGAGGCGGACGCCCGGCTTCATGCGGCCGAGTACCGTGAGCGGCCGCGACAACCGATTGGTGAAGACATTGTTGCGCTGCCTCCACCAGCCGACTTTCATAATGTCGGCGAGTGGCAGATAGGCGTCCATATCCGCCCCCGCGTACGGGCCGTGAAAGCCTTTAGGAGCCACGCCGATAATCCGGGCCGCCCGGCCATCGATCCGCACCTGGCGCCCCACGGCGGATGGGCTGCCCCCGAAGCGTTTCAACCAATACGAATAGCCGAGGACGACATCGGTTTCGGCGCCCGCATATTCCCCCTCCCCGGGCAGGAACAACCGCCCCGCGGCCGGTTGCAGGCCAAGCGCCGAGAACGTGTTCCCGGTCACAACGCTGTACAAGAACTCAGTAGTCTTGCTGTCGGCTGTGATGCCGCCGATGAGCGTGCAGTAACCGAACAGGTCGGAGAACAGGGTGGCCTGCTTGCGGTAGTCTGCCAACTCGGAATACGAAAATCGAAAGCGAAAGCCGGTCTCATCGGCCTTCGTCTGGGCCGCGAGCACTACGATCTGCTCGGGAGATCTGACCGGCAGCGGACGCGCATAGCCGTTGACCAGGCTGAAGATCGCGGTGTTGGCACCGATGCCGAGCGCAACCGTAAGCACCACCAAAACGGTGAAGCCCGGCGTCTGCCGAAGTTGGCGGAACGCGACGCGGAGGTCATGCATAGCTTCTATGACGGTACTACGCCAGACACTATCGGGCAAAGGGGTTTCGGCGCCGGTTGGCGCCGGTCAGTTAGTTTCTGTCGCGAAACTGCCGTCCGGCGGCGAAGCAACCCCTCCCTAACGGTCGGGGCTCTGATAGGGTCGTTGATAATACGAGACTTACCATCAGAGCCGCGACCGTTAGGGAGCGGTCTTGCCCACGGAAGCCGAGTTTCGCGACAGAAACTATATAGTTGAATTCTGCGACTTCCTGGCCGGACCCGTCTGGGTCGGTCCAGAGCGTGACGTTCGCCCAAGCCCCCAGCGCCGCCCCGGGACCCCCAGGCGCCCTCAACGACGTTTGCTGTGGTATTGGTTCGGCGCACCGGGCGTGGGAACGTTGCTGGCGACCTGCGCCCCGCTGGCATGCGTCCGGGTCAGTGCCGTGGTGAGGGTGATGCCGGAGCCGGAGACCTGCACACCGGCTGCGTGGGCAGCCCTGAGCGGCGCGGTGACGGTGATTGTGGCGGTGCCGCCGCCTCTGCCGCCGCCTCTACCGCCGCCGGCGGCGGTTACAACCGCCGTCTCCTGGTTCGCGCCACTGTCAATGGTGATGGTCTGGCCGGCGGTAAAGCCAAACCCGATGGCGACCGGGATCACGGTCGCGCCCGCGTTGGTGGCTGTGCCCACCGTGGTCGCGCCTGCCGTGCCAACCGTCGCGATGACGGCGGTCTCGCGGCTCGCGTCAGCGTCGATCATGATCGTCTGGCCGGCGCCAAAGTCTGCCACGCTGGCAACTTTGATATTGTCCGCGCCGGCGGCCGAAGCGGCCGATAGGGTGCTGGCGGGCTGCACCAGGAA
>JAPKZC010000989.1 GCA_026394025.1 Candidatus Solibacter sp. | reverse complement strand
TCCGCCCTGCTCTTCAGCCTGCTGGCCGGATTCGGTCCGCTCTTCACCCTGGGGCACCACTGGTGGCTTACGGGAGATGCACTGGCCTTTTACCGGGGACCCTACTCGCCGCGCGCCATTCAGGGCAACGCAGCCTACCCGGGTAGGAACGATTGGCGCGAGGCTTTTCTTTATTACCGGACCGCAGCGCAGCTCTGCGCGGGCCCTTGCCTGCCGCTAATGGCGCTCGCCGGAACGCTGGCCGTGCTTTTTCGCCGCGCCTTTTGGCCGCTGCTGCTGTTGGCGCTACCCGGGATTTTCTACATCTGGAGCATGCGCATCTCCGGCGGCACGCCGCTCTTCCTTCCGGTGCTCCCGCCATTTTCCTACTACAACAGCCGCTATGGGATGGCCGTGTTGCCGCTGTTCGCGCTGGCCGGCGCCGGGTTGGTCAGCGTGGTCCCCCGGCCGCTGCGCGCCGCGGTGGCGCTGCTGGCGATTCTCGCCGCCGTCGTCCCGTGGATAGCGCATCCGCAGCCAGCAAACTGGGTCACCTGGGAAGAATCGCGCGTCAATTCAGTGGCGCGCAGGGAATGGACCCGGCAGACCGCCGACTACCTGCGCCCGCGCTACGTCCGCGGTTCCGGCATACTCACCGGATTCGGCGATCTCACGGGCGTGTATCGCACGCTCGGCATCCCTCTGCGGGAGACCTTCACCCCCGATAACGGGCTGCCTTTCGATGCCGCCGTGAGCCGTCCCGAACTCTTTCTGCACGAGCCGTGGGTGGTCGCGATGGGGGGCGCCGCGGCGCAAACCGCGGTCAATCGGGCGGCGCGGCTCGGCATAGTATATTCTTTGGAAAAGACCATCATTGTGAAAGACGCGCCGGTGATCGAGATTTACCGCCGCTAGAGGGAAGTCCATTCACCGCAGAGACGCAGAAAGCGCGGAGAAGCAAAGGCAAGACGGCGGACGGAGCAGGATGCGCCGCGAGAAGAGGAGAAATTATGGTACCGCATGAAGTCGCGCTCCATCGTGGGCACCATCGGCGCCAGCCTGCAGACCATTGTGGGCGGCAACATCTCGCTGTTCAGCAAACTCTGCGAGCAGACGCGCAACGATGCCTTCGATCTGATGCTGCAGCACGCCGAGGTGCTGGGCGCCAACGCCGTGATTGGCGCGCGCTACGATGCCACGGAGATCATGAATGGGGTGACCGAAGTGCTGTCTTATGGAACTGCGGTGGAAGTGGTGCCCATTCCCAAATGAAGATCCCCTTCACCAAGGCGCACGGCGCCAAGAACGATTTTCTGTTTACGTGGCGTCAGGACGCGCCAGACCCGGGGGCCAGCGACCACGCCGCTCTGGCGCGCGCCATCTGCGAACGCCACACCGGAATTGGCGCCGATGGGTGGATGCTGGTGGACCCCCCGTGCGATGGCGAGGCGGAAGGCACGATTCAGCTCTACAACTCCGATGGCAGCATCGCCGAGATGTCGGGTAACGGCACGCGCTGCGCGGCCGCGTTCCTGATTCGCCACGGCCACGCCGCGGGCGTGGTGCGTGTGCGCACCGGGGCCGGCGTGAAGACCTTGAGGCTGCTGAAACGGCGCGCGCTGGCGTATGAATTCGAAATGAACATGGGCAGCCCGGACATCATCGCGGCGAGTTTCCAACTGGAAGTCTCCGGGGGGCCGCGCGACGTCACCTTGCTGTGGGTGGGCAATCCGCAATGCGCCGTGCCGGTGGGAGACTTCGATTTCGACTGGCGTGCGTTGGGCGCCGAGATCGAACGCCACCCGCACTTTGCCAACCGCACCAACGTGTCGTTCGTGAAGGCAGTGGACGAGCACACGATCGACGTGCGCTTCTGGGAGCGCGGGGCCGGGGAGACGATGAGCAGCGGAACGGGGTCCACCGGCGCCGCCGCGATGGCCGCGGCGCGCGGATGGGGGAGGTCGCCGGTACGCGTGCTGACCCCGGCCGGGCCGATCGATCTGCGGGTTGACGGTGACATCTACCTGACGGGTCCGGCGGAGATCGTCGCGGAGGGCGTGTTTTTTCGCGGAGGAGAGCAGGTCTGAAACCCCGACTCCAGGCCCACCTTGGATGAGATATGGCGCCGGTAAGAGCTATCTGGAAAATGGCGCGATCCAGCGTGCATCCAACTGGAGCCACCGGGGCAACCACGGCCCAACTTTCGATACCACTCCGCGTGCCAAACGCCACTTGTATTCAGGCGAATCGAGGTAGACTCCCACTGTAGGTATGTAAGTTACATATCGGGACAAGGGCGGCGCGGTGCCTGCCCAAATGATGAATTCCTTCATACGTTGGCGGATGAGGGATTCCATCAAATAGCCGCGTAGAACCACGGATAGCGAGTCTCGCGGAAATTCCCGGTCATTGTTCAACTGCAGTAGTAAGACTCCAGCCGCCGGCCTGTACACTCCGCAAATGACGCTCAGCCATTGTCCGTTTCGATGCTTGAGTCCAACCGCCAGCGGCCGGTCCGCGCTGGCCGCCATCTTAAAGAGCCTATCGGTCGAATCGCGTCCGCAGGGCTTGCTGCACTTCGGTTCGAGATAGAGAGCTGCCGAACGCAGCTCATCCAGCGGGACGCTGTCCAAAAAAACGTGACCTGCAGCCTCGAAACGGCGCCGATAGTACCGAAAATTATGCCGCGTCGTGCTTCCGAGACTCAACAGGAGCTGTTCATAGGTGCCGGGCAAAGACAGAGCGGCATGATCCTTGACGCGCGAAAAGTGGACATCAAGGCTACCGTAAGAAAGGAGCTCCCGGACAGCCGCCAGCTCGGGAGAGTGTGGCGGGACTCTTAACCGCAGACCGCGTGTTCCTGGATGCGCAAGCAACGTCTCCAATGCACTCAGGAAAGCATCTTGCCTCTCAAGCGGGTCTCCGAGCAGGGTGCACCCGAAGGTCAAGTCGGCATACACGACTCCGAGGCGAGGGCCGCGGAGGACTCTCTCTTTGGCGATGACGAGTCCGGCGAACTCACTCCCGTGCCAAACCGCGGCAACTCTAGGCAGCCAACCTTTGGACACCGAAGCAAGGGCGAACTCGGGATCGACCAGGTTATCGATCTGCGGCAGAGAGCGGCGGACGAGCGGTTGCAGACTCTGGATTTCCGCGACGGAGCACAAAACAACTCCAGAGTAGCCTTTGATGGCTGACCGACGTGCTTCCGGAAGCGCTATCGTCACTTCCTAGCCTATTGAACTCACCCTGTCCACCCTCATAGGCTGCGCGGAGCGCCGTTTTCGCACGACGACCAGCAAACCGACGAATGTCGCCAAGAGGACGACAGAGTGAGGTTCAGGGACTACAGCCTCGTTCGTCACGATATTGATGTTGTTCCCGATGAAGCCGGGATGCTCCCATCCGGCAGCGGCGAAGATATCGTGATCCCGCGCGTAGATTCCAAGGGGAACGGTATCGCGGATTCCGGATTGGATGCCTTCCGCCCAGGCGGACGCCCATCCGTCGCTCCATGACGACTCATCCCAGGCGGACGCCCAGGCGGCAAAGCGGTTTGTGCGGGGATATTGAGTCAGAGCGTATGCCATTCCACTCGCATAGCATTGGGCAAAAGCGTAGATCTGGGCCTTCACCTGGAAATCCGCCGCCCATGCTGCAAAATCAGCCGCCTGGATGGCCTCCTGGTTCCATCCCCAGAGCACACTGTTCTGAACCTGCGCAGGGTCCGAGTTGCCTCCGTGGTCGAACGACCAGAAATAGAACGAATCGTCGACCGTCATGGTGTCGGCGAGGTGATCAAACAGCGACGCCAGATTGGCGCTGCTGGCAGCCTCAACCGTGCTGCCCCTGGCCACGGCTGCACTCCAGTCGGAGTTGCCGCCGCTCTTGAGGTCCGCGGCCGGATCCGTTCCGTCGGCCGACAGCACATAGACACGGGAAGCGTCAAACCCGAGTGTATTGACCGTCAGATCCCACATGTTCAATGTGGCGTTGTAGTAGTAATCGTGGTTGCTGTCTTGGTTGAAGCCGCCACTGAAGAGGACGGCATAGTCCAGGTGGTCGGCCCAGGCGGGAATTGCGCCCAGCGCCATCAAAGCGGCGCAAGCCAGGACACCTGCCCGGCTTGCTGTATGGTGCAGAAACATAGCTCCTCCTTTCTACGAGGCGCCGGCAGTTCGATCAGCGGATGCGAGACAGGCGCCGAATCGATGCGCCGGCGAGCGTCGCGACCGTCAAAAGCAGTAGCAATCCGGACGGTTCTGGAACGGGTGTCAGCAGACCCGTGATCCGCTTGCCGCTGCCGCCCTCCAGTTCGTAGCCTACGAAGTAGATCGCCTCGAACTCCGCGAGTGGAAGGGTAGCCGGCAAGTCACGGGATGACGCGAATACGGACTGGTCGGCATCCAGCAAATACAGCAAAACCACCAGGTGCCGTGTGACGTCTACTCCGGTAAGCCTCAGGAAGTCGTAGTATTCGTCTGACACTCCAGGCCAACCGGTGAAACCGACCCCATGAGCGGTCCTCATGTCCAGCGTCGATCCGGTTTGGAAACTGGCGCCCGGGAGGTCGGCATGGAACTGACTGAGGGTTGAACGATAGTCCCCGTAATTCGGACCTCCCCCAGTAGTGGGAGCTGCGTTGTCGTACAGGAATGTGATGGAAAGTTCCGCGCCGATCGGGATTCCAGCAGCTTCGCTCGAATTAACGGCTCCGGAGAACTGGTACGATAGCGCGTCGGCCCAAGCTGGAAGGGAGCAGGCCAAAAGCAGGACACAGACGGAGAGGGCAACCCGAGCAGGAAAGCGGGTCATGCGTTACCTCCCGGCTAAGGATGCACGTTTGTTGCCAATTGGAGAAACGCAGGAATGGCTGACATCTATCAGCTATTGAGATCCGAATATTTTGCATTATTTATGAAACTATGGGCTGGCGCAGGAATAGATTCACATCGGACCAATCGTATTATTGTTCCAGGCGGGCGGAGTCGAACGTAGAGCGGTGGTTATCGCAGGTTTGCGCCCTGACGGTTGTCGGTTGCTCCCTCCTCCCTACGTGCCGAGCGGCGGCGGTTCAAGCTCAATACGAGGCCGCCCGCCAGGCGGAGGGGAGCGGCAACCCGCCAGGAAAGCGAGTTCTCCATGTCCGAAACGCGCATCCGTGCGGCAGCCAGTTCCCGCTTCATGGCTTCATGCGACTCCCGTGGCACCAACCCGCCGACTTCGCCCGCCGGCAATCCGCCCGGCCGGCCGATCAACCGGTCGCATTCCGCCGCGGACAGCCGCGCTTCTCCAGCGCGAACCGACGCCATCACCGCGGGCAAAAGTCCAGACGAAGAAGCCCAGGTAAACTCAGCTTCGAGAACTCCTCCTCCCTGCAACCCGTCGCCCCGGGCCGGAACCGGAATAATGAGATGGGGATCGGTACTCTCGAGAAACAGGAGAACCCCCCGATTCCCTCCCGGCTTGCCGAGCACGCCGATATCCGAACGCCAAAACGCTTCAATCGCGGCCGGGTCTTCCTGCCACTCCCATACCGTACTTCCCTGCGCGTCGCACAGCCTAATGGCATGCAGCAGCAACAAGCCGGACTGCTCGGCCGGGTCAAATCGCAACTCCACGGGCGCCGGTTGCCGGGCGGGAAAGGGAAACCGAAGGATCTGCCGGATCGGCGTCACGTCGAAAGCAACCGAGATGCTCTCTGGCTCTGAGTACACCTGATCCGATGCCCTCCAGAACAGTTGGGCGCGGCTGGATGGAGTACCCTGTGGGCTGGGGCGCGAATCCGGGCAGAAATAGGCGCGCGCTACCGCGTGCGGCGACGGCAGGAGCACCTCGTATTCCTCGATCATTTCACGGATAGTGCGCGGCCGGATCCCACTCAGTCTTTGGTGGACGGGCGGCAGCAAGGTGCGATTCGAGGCAATTTCACGCAGCCGAGAAACAATAGCTCCGGCAGTGGGGCCGCATAGGAAACCATCCATCCCGTCTTGAATCCGATCGGCAAAGCTGCCGATGTTGGTCGCGAGCGTGGGAACCGCGAGTTCGCCTAACTCCTGGAGCGTATAGCTGAATGTCTCGGGGACGCTGGACGGCAGAAGTGCAATGTCCGGGTCGAGCTCGCCAAGAATCGCCGACAGATCTTCCCACCGGTATTGCGCCACAATTGTGACGCCCGGCAGATTCTCAAATGACTTCCCATAGTCACCGCACCCGATCAAGAAAAGACGGGCGAATTCAAGCAACTGAGGCGCGGCTTGCTCCAGCAGAGCCAACCCTTTGTTGGGCGCGATACTGCCGAGCACCAAAACTCTCAAGGGACGATCCGGCGCGAAGGAAAGCTCCAGCGGCGCAGATCCTACGGGTCTGGTCCCGTGCGCGACCACGCGGAACGCAGAATCGAGTTCGGGCGCCAGCCTGGCGTAGTGATCGCGGACAGAGGGCGACGGTGCGATCATCGGGACCGCCGAACGATGGATTTTCTCGACAAATGCCCGGCGCAAATCCACCCATTCCCGTGGTGGGACATTCAAGAAAAATCGGTTATGCGGGTTTTGACGGCTGCATGCCGCCAGACGGCCGCCGTCACACTCACTGCAGATCTCCCCAAAAGTGATATTCAAGGCAGGGCAAAACGGGTAGTAATCATGACAGACCATCAGCGTCGGGACCTTGGCGTCCAGGGCATCCAGGGAGTGTCCAATTAATGAAGAGATCAGAATACGTCCGATGCCGTACCGACCTACAATCTCGGCCAAAGCCGACCGGTATGACTCATGCTCCGTGGCTGTAGCTTTAATGGCGGCACTCAGCGGCCACACCCCAAGCGGTTGGGAATCGTCGCAGTCGCGATAGAGCCTCAATTCCACGCCAAACGAGTTCCATGTTCCGACGGATTTCAGAACAAAATTCGCGTGGGTCTGGTCCGTGCGGCAGTACTCCCGCACCCAGCGCTCCAATCCGCCGCCCCAACTGTGCATGATGTGCAGTTGCCGTGGCCGGGTGGCCGCAATGATTGGGACTGTTCCATCGGCCGGCTGTGCCGAGAGAATTCTCTGGCGTACATCGGCGATCCGGGGGAACGTGGAACTACCGTTTCCGGTGAGGCCAGTAGCGCCCGGCCCGCCAGATATTCCTACACAAACGTGGTCCGCCAGAAGATGAGAGTATCGCAGGTTTCGGGTGATTTCCAGAAAAGTCGCAAAATCGCAGGTTGCAGGATCGTGGCCTGGCGCGCGCAATCGGCCTTCTTGAGCGGCCTCGGAGGAAACATATACACATTTCTCGAGGAACCCGGGCAATTCGATCAACTCGAAATGGCTGGCGCTGTAGGAGAGCTGGTCCAGAGCCGTCGTGCTGGAAAGCCAACTCGGGGGAGTCTGCACGCCCAGCACCGGATGACCTGCGCACAATGGCGAGACTGTGGCGGCGCCCCCTTGCCACCGGGCGGTCCAAGCCAGGCGAAGGTCCCAATATTCGGGCACCTCGATGCCCGCTTGCACGAAAATGAAATCGCGGTCCGCCAGGCGAGACAGCGCATTACCGAAGTTGGCCGCGTGAGTACTCGGCGAGCATGCCTCCAACGGAAGGTATGCAGCAGCCAGAGCGGCATCGGCCAGGACCGCTTGCAGTGCGACGCGTGTGCCTGCCAGGAACAGTTCAGAAGAGCCGCGGGAATTCCGAAGCAGGCAGTGCGCCGTTCGGGCCGCAATTTCTCCATCCTTCGTTGTGACAGAAAGGACGATACGGTATTCGGGTGCGGATTGAGTTTTCGCGGTGGGCCGAAGCCGTACGGCCGCGGCTGAGTCGGCCTGGTACCAGTGATAGTACGAGCGGGCGACGTCGGAAGCGAGGTATGGGTTCGGAAAGGCGAGGCGGACATCGCCGCGGTCGCGATAGAGCCTGCGATGCTGCGGGGTAACAGGCTCGCCGTTATCGAAGTATCCGTACCGCCACGGGATCCTACCGAACTCCTCCTGGCCCATCCGGCAGGATTCGGCGATGTACCATTCGCGCAGGGCGTACAACGCCGGCATAGCCGCCCCGTATTTACTCAGCATCGCTTCCTGGGCGCCGCTGTCGAAACCGGAAAAATGGTAGAACACCACTCGCCGGCCGCCAACCATCAGGTTGTCAGGTGTTCCTTCGATTCTGCGGCTGGTGAGATTCCACGTGGCCACGTTGTACACCGGGTCGCGGAGGATCACGCAGCCGGTAAAAAAAGCGGGCGCCAGATCGGCCCATCGCTGGTCCGTAAAAAGTCCGCGAGGAATATCGTCAAAGCAGAAGTCGCGGAGCCGGTCGCACCACCAGTCCGCGAACCGTCTCCCTTCGACATCGTTCTTGACCCCGACGAAGCCAAGATTGTAGATGCCATGACGCAGAACGGAGAACTCATTGTCCAGTATTGCGTCGTTGGTAGTTTCCGGCTCCGTCAAATGGGGAGTGAGGAGCACCGATCCGGAGCCGAATGCCGCGATAAGTTCGTCCAACGGAGCAAGCACAACCATGTCGGGATCGAAATAGAACACCTCCGAACAGGACGCCTGCTGTAATATCTTCTTGAGCGCAAAACCTTTAACACCCGTACTTGCCTCTACCAGCGAATGGATAAATAGCCACTGCTCGAAGTTTTCCAGACCCAGATCCGCAACAGTGATTAGAAAATCGAAAGGCTCATACTGCAATTGATAATGCGCCGGCGGATCGTCGGCAAGCACCAGGTGGAAGATAACATTCGGGTGAAAACGCTTGATGCTGTGCGCCAGCACCCTGGCTTTCGGTATGTAATTCGAGACGACGCTCGTATAGACGTGTGTTCCCATTGTCTAAGACGCCGGACGGGCATGCGGGCATGACGGCGAAGAGCTTATTGTACCTGATAACAAGCCTATTCCGTGCGTTGCCAGAAAGCGCCCGTCCAGTCAATCGATTGGATCGGGTCGAGAATACCGCGTCGGTTGCGAAAATCGTGCACGGCGGAGCGGCAGTTGGCCAAGGCTCCGTAATCATCCACGATAATATAGCCACCAACCTGCACTTTGTCGTACAGGTTGGTGAAGGAATCCATCGTGGATTCGTACATGTCTCCGTCCAGCCGCAGTACTGCAATCCGGCCGATGGGCGCCGACGGCAGGGTATCCCGGAACCAGCCTTTTAGAAATCGAACCTGCTCGTCCAGAAGATTGTATCGTTCGAAGTTCGCCTGTACACGTTCGAGCGGCACGCCCAGGTAGTTGTTGAAATCGGCAAGCCGGTCTTCTGCGTCTTCCGGGCAGAGATCTGGATTCGCACGGGGGAGCCCCTCGAATGAATCCACCACCCAGACAGAGCGCGAGGTGTCGCCATAGGCCTTCAGCACGCCTCGCATGAGAATAGATGCGCCGCCGCGCCACACCCCGGCCTCGACAAGGTCGCCGGGAACATTGCGCCGCAGCACATCCCGCACACAATGCTCGACATTGTCCAGACGTTTCATGCCAATCATTGTTTCGGCCTCATATGGCCAGTCCTGCCCATTCCGGCGTGCTTCCGGGTCGAATTGTCCTGTTGGAGCAAGCTGGGTATTGACGCAACAGTCGGGGAACAGGAGCCTGGTGAGGCAGCCTTTCAGAAGTTCCAGGTAAAGTCTCTGCGGGCTGTCGTCTGATGGCAACATGCTTAGAACCTCGGCAAACGACGCAACGGCCGGGTCAGCCTCCAGATCAGCGAGGTCTCAATCTCACGCAGCCGGCGGGAGCAGTCGTCGTGCAGGTGCTCCAATTCCAGAAATGAGGCGGACCTTCGCCGTGCCTCCTCGCGAACCTGCGAGAAGTCCTGCTCCAGCATGGCGGCCTGCCGCTGCGCTTCGCTTAAAGTAGCTGCCGAATTGCACAGTTGTTGTTCGCGGCCGGCAAGTTCCTTGCGTGTCTGCGCGAGGATCTGCGTGAGATGGAGGATCCGCGCCTCCCGATCCGCGAGAGATCGCTCTGGCCGATTCAATGGCTCTGCCGCTTTTCGATGCCGATTGTCGAGACCTCTCAACTCCGCTTCCCGCTCCAACATAAGCTCCTGCGCTTCGCTCAAGGCGTGATCGCACGTGGACAAATCCGACTGATGCTTCCGCACCAGATTCTGTGCCTCCGCAAGCCCCCGCGCCAACGCTACTGTCTCGTTGAGCGAGACCGCAAGGGTGGACTCAGCCGCGAGCGCGCGATTGAGGTATTGCTGCGCCATCGAGTTCAAGGCACCGGCATATTCCTCAGCCTCCAGGCCGGAGATCTGCAATTGCAGTATCCCTCCCGCAGTCAATTGGTCCAGTGCCGGCTGAGGAATGCTCAACAGAATCGAGGCAGGTTCGCCGGCCAGCCTGGCCACTACGCAGTCAATGTTGTCTCCCGGGGTGAACCGCAGGCCGGTGCAAGCCAGGTTTTCCCGGATATCTTTCATTGGCAGAGACCACAGGAGCTCCTCTTTCGGTCCCAACAAGCGGACAGCATGTATCCGCATGAAGACCGGGGATTCGAGCAAGTCGATTCGAAGCTGCCCGAAAGAAGTGCCGCGTGGCAGCTCGAGACGGGTTTCCGTGGGCATCGCCGACACCTCACATCGCGAGTGAAAGCTGCGCTCCTCGGAGAACTCCTCACCGGCTGCCCGCCAATAAAGCTCCGCCAGTAGTTCCCATTCTCCGGTCCGCTGCTGCCGTGCGGCCCGGTCCCGATACTCCAGCCGTTCTCCGCAGATGAGGTAGAACCGGCGCAGCGCCTCGGCCTGTTCCTCATTTTGAAATAACAGGGTTGCTAAACCGGATGGCGCGCCGTGGCCGTCCGGTTTTCGAATCACCCCAAGGCCGCAACTGTGCGGAAATTCGAAACTCTCATAAGTGCGCCGCAATTCATCCCACAGCCGCCACACGCCAAAATCGTTTCGGCGGCTCCGCGTGTCATGCAATAAAACAATGCCGCCCGCGCTCACTTTGGGAAACCACGTTTCGAAATCATGGCGGACTGCTTCGTACGTGTGCAGACCATCAATATGAAGCAGGTCGATGGAGGCCCCGGGAAAGTGCTCCAGGGCCTCATCGAAGAATGTGCGCAGCAGCGTCGAGAAACTCGCGTAGTGCTGTTGGTTGTGCGCGGAAACCTCGCGAAGGACCGCTTCGCCATATGCGCCTGTGTGCGGATCGCCGCGCCAAGTATCAACCGCAAAAGCTCTGCAGGCGACTCCACACTCCACAATAGCCTGGCAGAACGTAAAATACGATTCACCGTAATGAGTGCCGAGCTCCACGATCAGTGACGGCCGCAACGCCGCCACCAAATCGTACGCAAAAGGTACGTGTCCAGACCAGTCGCCGGCACCGTGTGGGCGATAGTATAGGGGTTCGAAATTCAGCGATGCCATTCGCAGCAGACCGGTGCTCATTTGACTAAGCCTGTGTTACCGATATTCGAGATAGTTCGAGGCCGGCCAGGCACTAGCAAAAACACACGCGATACTCGCCTGCCAGCGATATTCACTCATTATACTGCCCGCCGTCGCGGACACGTTTAGCGCTTTGGCGGACGGGGGCGCGATAGGGCAGGGCACGAGGTGGCGACTTTTCGTCGCTAGGTGCGAGCGGCGTGCACAGATCTTCAGTGTGTGCGAGAGACTTCGTGGATTACGCCGATCGCGGACACAGCCACCTGGAAGAAAATGACGGCGCAAGCCTTCCGGGCGGGGATCTAGCGCGAAATAGGCATGAACCGAGCTGCGACGCAACCGTCCGGGAACAGGCGACGATCAGGCAATCCTACGGGAGATCCAGGTCGTCTTAAGACCTCCAAAGACCACGCAACGGCCGGGTCAGCCTCCAGGTCACCGATGTCTCGATTTCCCGCAGCCGGTGAGCGCAGTCGGTGTACAAGCGCTCCAATTCCAGCAATGAGGCGGTCTTTCGCCGCACCTCCTCTCGAGCCTGCGAGCATTCCTGCTCCAGTGTGGCGGCCTGCCGCCGCGCTTCGCTCAGAGTGGCTGCCGAATCGCACAGCTGTTCTTCCCGACCGGCAAGTTCCTTGCGAGTCTGCGCGAAAACTTCCGTGAGATGGAGGATCCGAGCCTCCCGATCCGCGAGAGATCGCTCCGCGCGATTCAGCGACTCCGTCGCTCTCAGATGGCGGTTGTCGAGGTCTCTCAGCTCCGCTTCCTGCTCCAGCACAAGCTTCTGCGCTTCGCCCAGGGCGCGATCATACACACTTAAGTCGGCCTGTTGCTTCCGCGCCAGATCCTGCGCCTCCGCCAGACCTCGCCCTAACGCCATCGCTTCGTTGTGCGACGAAATAAGATTGGTCTGCGTTTCGCCCAAGGCGCGATCATACTTACTCAAATCGGCCTGTTGCTTTCGCACAAGATCCTGTGCCTCCGCGAGTCCCCGCCCTAGCGCGATCACCTCGTTGTGCGACGCCGTAAGATTGGTCTGCGCTTCGGCCAGGGCGCGATCATACGTACCTAAGTTGGCCTGTTGCTTCCGCGCCAGATCCTGTGCCTCCGCGA
>JAPKZC010001091.1:4698-7376 GCA_026394025.1 Candidatus Solibacter sp. | reverse complement strand
TGCCGCTGATGAATCGCGAGATTCCCATCATCCTGGACGATCTCGCCGATCCGCAGTTCGGCACCGGTGTCGTGAAAGTAACGCCGGCGCACGATCCCAACGATTTCGAAGCCGGCAAACGGCACAACCTGGCGAAGATCCAGGTCATCGACGAACACGGCCGTATGACGGCCGCCGCCGGCGCGTACGCGGGACTGGATCGCTACGAGGCGCGCAACAGAGTGTTGCGCGATCTGGAAGATCAGGGACTAGTCGATAAAGTCGAGCCCTACGAAGTGAGCCTTGGCAAGTGCCAGCGCTGCAAGACCGTCGTCGAGCCGCTGATTTCGCTGCAGTGGTTCGTGAAAACTAAACCGCTCGCCGAACCCGCCATTAAAGCCGTCGAGGACGGCCGCATTCAATTCATTCCCGAGAATTGGAGCAAAACGTATTACGAGTGGATGTACAACATCCGCGACTGGTGCATCTCGCGCCAGCTCTGGTGGGGGCACCGCATTCCAGCGTGGTACTGCGCGGGTTGCGGCCAGGTGACGGTGAGCCGCGAGACGCCTTCGGTGTGCGCGCACTGCGGCTCCGTGAAACTACAACAGGATCCGGATGTCCTGGATATCTGGTTCAGCTCCGCGCTCTGGCCGTTCTCGACGATGGGTTGGCCGGAGACCACGCCGGAACTCGCCCGATACTATCCCACTTCGTTGTTGATCACGGGCTTCGACATTCTGTTCTTCTGGGTCGCGCGCATGGTCATGATGGGCATCGAGTGCGTGGGCGACGTGCCCTTCCGCCAGGTCTACATCCACGGCCTGGTGCGCGACGCCGAAAAGCAGAAGATGTCAAAGACGCGCGGGAACACCATCGACCCGCTCGAGGTCACCGAAAAGCACGGCACCGACGCCGTGCGCCTGGCTCTGCTGCAAGGCGCCGCGCCGGGCACCGACATCGTCTTCACCGAAGAGCGCGTGGTCAGCGCCCGCGCCTTCGCCAATAAGATCTGGAACGCCGCGCGCTTCCTGTTTATGAATATGGAGCGCGCGGGCATCGAAGGTTGGGTACCAACGGCAATCGCCATCACCGATGGCGCGGCGCTTGAAGACCGCTGGATCTTCGGCCGGCTGCGGCACTGCTCCGAACAGGTGAACCGCGCGCTTGAAACGTATCGGTATCACGAAGCCGCGCAGACCTTGTGGGAGTTCTTCTGGCACGAATTCTGCGACTGGTACGTCGAGCTGAAGAAGCTGCGGTTCAAGGAAGGCAGTGGACTGACCGACGATTGGCGCAACCTGCTGACCGTCTTCGAAGCGGCGCTTCGCTTGCTCCATCCCGTGATGCCCTTCATCACCGAAGAGCTGTGGCAGCGCATTACCGAAGGCGCCCCTGGGCGCGTCGCCTCCATCGCCGTCGCCGAATATCCGGTGGTTGCGGAGTCGCTCTCGGACGCCGAGGCCGAGGAAGAGATGAGGTTGCTGCGGGAGATCGTCACGGCCGCGCGCAATCTTCGCGCGGAAAACAAGATCGATCCCAAACAGAAGGCCGGCGTGGCGCTGTCCACGCGCGGCGCGGTGCTCGAAGCCGCGCGTGCGCACAAAGCGGTGATCGAATCGCTCGCGCGAATCAACCTGGAAGTGCGGGAAGCTCCCCCGGAGGCGCCCGCGTTCCAGATGCGCCTGGACGCGCTCAACCTGCTCAACCACTCCTTCGTCGGTGGCCCCAACACCACGCCCACCTCGGCCCAGTTCGGACAGATCACCGGCGGCGCAACCAACCTGAATCGCTTTATCCAGATTCAGGGCCACATCCGCTGGTAAACACGGCCGGGCGGTGGTTTCCACCGCCCGGTAAAGGACAGGTCAGCGCAGGCTCACCAGGTCGCTGAAGACACCATACGCCGTCTGCTCCACTCCGGGCTCGATCGACACCGTTCCGAACGTGCCCATCAGATCCGTGTGGAACAGAATCAGGTTGCTGGTCCCCGGCGTGCACGCCAGAATGTCGTTCCGCTCCAGCACCTCGGCCCGTACGCGCAGCGAGACGCCGCCGCTGGTTCGCCGTCCCCGGCTGACCAGCCGCACGGTTTTGCCGTCGCGCGCCATCTCCATCACGCGTTCCGGCGTCAAGCGCGTAATGCCGCGCGTGGTCACCTGTTGCGGCGTGGTGTGCGCGTCCATGAGCACGTTGGCCAGTGCCGCGGATTTCGCCGCCGAGTCCCAGCCTTCTACGTCGTAAGCCCCATCGGCCTCCGTGATCCCCATCCGCCGCGCCTCCGCCAGGCCGGCATCGAAGCTGCCGCCCCGCTCCATGGTCTCGATCACCACCTTCGACGTCGAATTCAGCACGCCCGTGAACCCCAGGACTTTCACACCGGGCATGGTGTGGCGCCACAGGTTGAACACCGGCGCTCCGTCCATCACGCTGGATTCGAAGCGGAAGCCAACCCCTACCCGGGCCGCCTCATCGCGCAGTGCGGCATAGGCGTGCGCGACGGGCCCCTTGTTGGCCGTCACCACGTGCATGCGCCGCGCCAGTGCCGCGCGGATGTGCCCCGCGGCCGGCTCGCCCGTCGATGGATTGAGCGTCGTCAGTTCCACGGCAACCTGCGCCCGCGCCGCGTCCAGAAACTCCTCCACGCTCGCCGCCCGCGGCCCGAACTCGACCCCGTCCTCGACCCCGGCGGGCAGCCC
>JAPKZC010001091.1:0-4666 GCA_026394025.1 Candidatus Solibacter sp. | reverse complement strand
GCCCCGCGGCGTCCACCGCCGTTCCATGCCGTAGCGTATGGATACCCGTGATGGTGAACGGGAACTCCCCGCGTTTCTGCCGCAGCAACCGCGCCAGCGCGCGCCCCACGTTGCCGTACCCGATAATCGCCAGTTTCAAGGTTCGATTGTATAACGGGAACGGCACATTGGACGTGGCCGGCTTGGAATCATCCCCACCCTGCGCCGGCACGGGACCGCAAGCCGTCGCCAATACTGCCAGAACCCGCGGTGTCTCGTGCTCGCTCTCTTGCATCAGAGTGGTAACACATCGATTTCCCACGAACCAGCCCGTTGGCGGGGCGACGCCATCGCCCCCAACGCCTCGGCCCCGCACCACGACCGTATATAATTGGGGTTACATCCAAGGAGACCCGTTCCCCATGCAATCTCGCCGTAATTTCATCGGCAACGTCGCCACTGGTCTGGCCGGTACGTTGGCCGGCAGCAATGCCCTGGGCGCGAATCAGCGTGTCCGCCTCGGCATTATCGGGCCCGGCGCCCGCGGCACGGAAATCCTGCAACAGGCGCTCTCCTGCGAGAACGTGGAATGCATCGGCGCCGCCGACGTCTATACCCGCCGCCTGGAAGACGTCAGGAAAATCGCACCCAACGCCAAGACCTACCTGGACTATCGCCGCCTGCTCGATGACAAGGACATCGATGCCGTCCTGATCGCCACCCCGCAGCACCTGCACGCGGAGCACTTCACCGCCGCCATCGCCGCCGGTAAGCATGTCTACCAGGAAAAGACCATGGCGTTCACCGTGGAGCACGCCAAACGCATGCGCGCCGCTGTCCAGAAGGACGCCGGCAAGCATGCTGTGCAGATCGGCCATCAGTGGACCTCCACCGGCGCCATCCCCGACGCCATCAACTTCAATAAGCCGGAACTGATGGGCAAGATCACCGCCATCCACGGCCACATGTACCGCAATACGCCCCACGGCAAACCGCAGTGGTCGCGCCCCGTGTATCCCGACATGACGCCGGAAAACATCATCTGGAAGAGCTTCCTCGGCGATTCCAAACCGGTGGATTTCGACGCCAACCGCTACATCAACTGGCGCTTCTTCTGGGACTATTCCGGCGGCAACGTCTACGAGAACATGTGCCACCAGCTTTCGTTCTGGTACAAGGTGATGGATCTTAAGATTCCCCGCGCCGTCACCATGGTGGGCGGCATCTACCTGTGGAAGGATGGCCGCGAAGTGCCGGACACCATGAACGTCAGCATGGAACATGAAGAGGAACTGCTCTACACCTGGGATTCCGGCTTTGGCAACGATCAACTGCGCGTCACCGAAGACGCGCTGGGCGATAACGGCACCATCTCGCACACGCCGCAGACCATCAAGTATTACCCGCAAAAGGTCAACCGGAAAGACGGCAATGAAATGACCGGCGTAACGCGTAGCGACCCCAAGGCGCACATGCAGAACTTCCTCGATTCCGTCCGTGGCGATAAGCAGCCCAACTGCCCGTTTGAAATCGGCTTCCGCATCTCCATCGCCTGCCGCATGGCGGTGGAAAGCTACCGCCAGAAGCGCACCGTCCGATGGGACCCGGCCAAGGAAGAGATCGTCTAGGGCGCCGGCCAACGCCGATGACCGAACAGGCGCGAAGAATCCGCGAAGGGGACGGGCGGGCGCTGGCGCGTCTTGCCACCGGCGTCGAGAACCGCGATCCGCAAGCCCTGGAGACACTGCGGGAGTTGGAGCCCGCCACCGGACACGCCCGCATCGTGGGCATCACCGGCCCGCCGGGCGCGGGCAAGAGCACGCTGGTAGACGCGCTGGCCCTCGAGTTGCGCAAACAGGGCAAGACCATCGCGATCCTCGCCGTGGACCCCAGCAGCCGCATCTCCGGCGGCGCCATTCTGGGCGATCGCATCCGCATGCAGCAACACCACGCCGACCCTGGGATCTTCATCCGTTCCATGGCCACCCGCGGCACCATGGGCGGTCTCGCCCGCGCCACCGCCGATATGGCGCGCCTGATGGACGCCGCCGGCAGGGATTACGTCATCATCGAAACCGTGGGCGTGGGGCAGGACGGGAGGGAGGGCGCCTCCGTCGCGCAGGTTACGGTGGTCGTGCTCGTCCCCGGCATGGGCGACGATGTGCAGGCCATCAAGGCCGGCATAATGGAGATCGCCGATATCTTCGCCATCAACAAGAGCGACCGTCCCGGCGCGGACCGCGTCGCATTGGAGTTGCGCACCGAAGGTTTCGACTGCCCCATCGTGCACACTGTCGCAACCGAAGGCAGAGGCATCCCCGAGCTGGCGGAGGCCATCAATCAAGCGGACAGACGCATGTCCATGTCAGGAGATCACAAATTGAGAGCGGAAATCGGAGTTATCGGCGGCAGCGGGCTCTACAGCATGCCCGGTTTTGAAGCCCAGGAAGAACTCGCCATCACCACGCCCTTCGGCGACCCGTCGGACAACTACGTCCTGGGCACACTGGCCGGACGAAGCGTCGCATTCCTCGCGCGGCACGGACGCGGGCATCGGCTCTCGCCCTCGGAACTCAACTTCCGGGCCAATATTTACGGCATGAAATCGCTCGGCGTGGAGCGCATCATTTCGCTGAGCGCGGTGGGCTCGCTCAAGGAAGAGCACCGTCCGCTGGATTTCGTCCTCCCCGACCAGTTTTTCGACCGTACGCGCGGACGCGTCTCCACCTTCTTCGGAGAGGGGCTGGTGGCGCACATCAGCTTCTCCGACCCAATCTGCCCGGAGATGAGCGGCGTGTTGGAGGCCGCCTGCCGTGCCGCCGGCGTCAACGTGAAGCTGGGCGGAACTTACCTCTGCATGGAAGGCCCGGCGTTTTCCACCAAGGCCGAATCCAACGTCTACCGCGGTTGGGGCATGGACGTCATCGGCATGACCAACCTGCAAGAGGCCAAGCTGGCGCGCGAAGCCGAGATCTGCTACGTCACCGTCGCCATGGTGACGGACTACGATTGCTGGCACCCGGAACATGACGCCGTCACGGTGAACGACATCATCGCGAATCTGGTGAAGAATGCGGAGAACGCCTGCCGCGTGGTGGCCGGGGCGGTGGCCGAAATGCCCAAAGCGCGTGGCTGCAAGTGCGGCTCGGCGCTGGCCCACGCCATCCTCACCGATCGCAGCACCGTACCCGCCGCCACTAAACAGAAACTGGGGATCCTGATTGAGAAGTACTTCGTGTGAGGCCGTCGCGCGCCAACTGCTCGACCAGTGCACGGCCGGCCATCCAACCCTGGAACTGCCGCGCGTGCTGGTCGAGGAGCCCTGTGCCCAAGCCCTCTTTGGCATCCTGATCGAGGGTCTGGCCGACCGCTTCGAGCCCGCGCTGTGCGATGTCTACGCCCGCCTTTTCTCGCAGGCGATTGAGGGAGAGGATCCGGCCGGGCTGGTGGCCCGCTACCAGCGCGTGCGGCGCCCGCGTGCCGTGACGGGCGAGCCCAAGCGGGTGCTGGTGCTCTCCCGCGTCACCCTCGGGGCGGATGTGGCGGTTACCAGCGTGCTGCTGGCGGCGGCGAAGCAGGCCTTCCCAAATGCCGAAATCGTGTTCGCCGGCCCGCACAAGAATTTCGAATTGTTCGCCGGCGACGCGCGCCTGAGTCATGCTGCCGTCGAGTACCGGCGCGGCAGCCTGCGCCAGCGCCTGGCCGTGCGGGACGAACTCAAGGCGCTGGCAGCGGACCCGGATTGCCTGGTCCTGGACCCCGACTCGCGTCTTACGCAACTCGGCGTGCTTCCGGTCTGCGCGGAAGATCGCTACCACCTCTTCGAAAGCCGTGGCTACGGCGGCGAAAGCGACGACAGCCTGCCCACCCTGGCCGCCCGATGGTCCCGGGAAACGCTCGGTGTCAGCGGCGCCAGTCCGTACGTGTGCCTGGCAGCGATGGCCTCCGGCCTGCCCGCCGCCCCCTATATCGCCGTAAGCCTGGGAGTGGGCGAAAACCCCGCGAAGCGCATCCCCGATCCATTCGAAGAGCAACTCCTGGCTCTCCTCTCCGCGCGTCTGCCCCTGGTGGTCGATAGAGGCGCCGGTGGCGAAGAGGCCGCGCGCGTGGAACGCGCCGCCGCACGTTCCGGCGCGCAAGCCGCTTTCTGGGAGGGAAGTTTCGCCGGCTTCGCCCAAGTCATCGCGGGCAGCAGTCTCTACGTGGGCTACGATTCCGCGGGCCAACATGTGGCGGCCGCCTGCGGCACGCCGCTGATCGGCATCTTTGCCGGCTTTCCCGCGCCGCGGATGTTCCACCGCTGGCGTCCCTCGGGCCCGCGCGCGTTGGTGATCCGGGTTGACCAGCCCGACCCCGTCGAGGTTCTGGCCAAAGTAGCTCAGGCGCTGACCAGCATTCCGTAGAGTGTTTTACGTCGGCGTGGTACCGGGTGGTACCCGAGTCGTTGACGCCGCCCGCGGATTAGCCTATGTTTGGTAACGGGGATTTATGCGCGGAATTGCGAGCTTTGTACTCTGTTTCACACTGATAGCCGGGGCCGGGGCGCAGCAGAAGAAGCGCGTCGCCGTGATGAATTTCGATTACGCCACGGTGCAGAGCGGCGTAGCCGCCATGTTCGGGACGAATCAGGATATCGGCAAAGGCATTGCCGACATCCTGGTGGATAAGTTGGTCAACGGTGGTGCCT
>JAPKZC010000970.1:5035-6280 GCA_026394025.1 Candidatus Solibacter sp. | reverse complement strand
GTTCTACAGCCTCCCCATTTACCAGCGCAACATCAAGAACATCCTGTACTACACTCCCGGCCTGACCTACAGCGGCATGAACTGGGCCGGCAGCATGGCCAGCATGCACATCAACGGGCTGCGCAGCACCTATATCGGCTTCTTCGAAGATGGCGCCCTGGGCACCACCGGCGACGGCATGACGACGGACTCGATTCTCAATACCATCGAGGACGTCAAGGTGTTGACCACCACGCTTCCCGCCGAATACGGCCACTCGGCCGGCGGCGTGATTTCGGTAGTGAAGAAGAGCGGCACCAACGAACTGCACGGCATCGCTTCCATGTACGGCCGCACGCGCCGCCTGCAACGACCCGCTGCAGCGGATGCCGGGCCAACCCGAACACCCAGCCCTGGGGCATGATTCCCAACCCGACCGGCAGCGGCATGATGGACCTCAATGACCCCGTCAACGCCACTTATCGCAATACCTGGCTGAACAACACCCAGGTTTCGCGCCCCTGGAACAATTGGTGCAGCATCAACATGCAGGGCAACAACGGCCACCTTTCGCACCACGAAGGTACTGTGAGAATCGAGAAGCGGTATTCCAAGGGTTTGAATTTCATGGCTTTCTACACTTACTCGAAGACCATCGACGGCAATTCCCTGAGCAATCCCTACATCTCCTGGCGGCTCAACAAAGGCGTCGCCGATTGGGACCAGCGGCACGTTTTCACCGGCACCATGAACTACGAAATCCCCGTCGGAAAGGGACGCCGGTTCCTCAACCGGGCTGGTTGGGTGGACAAAGTGTTGGGGGGCTTCAACCTGGTTTGGACCTACAACATTGCAAGTGGCAGCCCCATCGGCATGAGCACTACGGGCCAGAGCACGCAGAACTACCCGGGTTACATGGGCACCTACGGCGACGTGATGCTGCTCCAGGTTCCCAAGTTGCGCGACAACTGGCAGGACCTGGGGGGCGACCGCTTCACGCAGAACAACCAAAACTCCATGGTCAACTGTGGAACGGCAGTGGTGGGCTGGGGCAACGACTGCTTCACCTATATTCAATCGTTCACCAGGGGCACCAACGGGAGGAACCTCTGGGAACGCCAGCGCATTATCGTGGCGAACATGTCCGCATCCAAGGAAGTCGCAATTAAAGAGCGGCTCAAGTTCCAGTTCCGGTTCGACTTCCAGAATCCGTTCAAATGGTACAACTGGGCGGCTCCCACCACTCAGTTGAGCATGGCGAACCTG
>JAPKZC010000970.1:0-5015 GCA_026394025.1 Candidatus Solibacter sp. | reverse complement strand
TTCCTCGAAGCCACCGCCGCTACCACCGGCGGCGTGCCGTTGAACAACATCACGCTGGCTCTGAAGTGGTAACCGGAGCAGGCAAAGCGTAGTACGATAAGGCGGCGGCTCGATGTATGGGACCGCCGCCTTATTTTTTGCATGGCTCCGGCAAGAAACAGATTTGTCCTCGCCGCCGCGGCGGCGGCAGCAGTGGTTTTTGTCGGTGGCCGCATCGCCGCACAGCAAGGCTCTCCCTCAGGCCGACCGACTCCGGCGGTGATCGCGATCGACTATCCGCTGGACGAATCCGTCTTCCCGCCCGAAATCACCGCCCCCACTTTTCTGTGGCGCGACGCCTCGCCTGCTACTTCCTGGTCCATCGACATTGAATTCGCCGACGGCTCGCCGGCCATCCACACCCGCTCGGCGGGCGCACCGCCACGCCCCGGAGAGATCGACCAGCGCGCCGCCTCCCCCACGAACCAGCCTCCCGAAGCCGTCGCCGCGCACGCCTGGAGGCCGGACGAAGCACTGTGGTCCGCCATCAAACAGCGCTCCGTCGAGCGCCCCGCCGCGATTACCATCAGCGCGGGGAAATCGCGTGCGCGCGTTTCCCTGACCACCTCGCGCGATCCGGTGGGCGCCCCCATCTTCTATCGCGATGTGCCGCTGATGCCCTCCGAAGTCCAGAAGGGCGTCATCAAACCGCTGGCCCCCGCCGCCATCCCGCTGATTGGCTGGCGCCTGCGCGACATCGCCGAACCGCGCGGACGCCTGCTGCTCGAAGGCCTACACAGTTGCACCAATTGCCACTCCTTCTCGCGCGACGGCAAGACCCTCGGGATGGACGTGGACGGTCCCGAAAACGACAAAGGCACCTACGCCATCGTGAACGTCGCACCGCGCACCTACATCCGCACCGAGGACGTGATCACCTGGAATTCCTTTCCGGGGAAACTCCCGGGCGGCTCCACCATCGGCTTCCTCTCGCAGATATCACCCGACGGCCAGTACGCAGTGAGCACCGTCAACGAGCAGGTCTACGTGGAGAACTTTACGGACTACCGTTTTCTCCAGGTCTTCTATCCCACCCGCGGCATCCTGGCCATCTACAACCGCGCGACCCGCGCGATGGCGTCGCTACCCGGCGCCGACGACGCTCGCTTCGTGCAGAGCGATGCGGTGTGGAGCCCCGACGGCCAATACCTGGTGTTCGCCCGTGCCGCGGCGCGCGACGCCTATCCCGCCGGTCGTCAAACCGCCAAGTACGCGGGCGACCCCAACGAGCTTCCCATGCAGTACGATCTCTACCGGGTACCGTTTAACAGCGGGCGGGGCGGGCGGGCAGAAGCCATCGCGGGCGCGTCGGGCAACGGCATGAGCAACACCTTTCCGAAAGTGTCGCCCCAACTGATGCGGCCCGATAGCCAGCTCTACATCGTGCCGGCCGAAGGGGGCCAGGCCCGCCGCATGCGGTGCAATACGCCGCTGATGAACTCCTGGCACAGCTTCTCGCCCAACGGGCGCTGGCTGGTGTTTTCCTCCAAGAGCCGCGGGCCCTACACGCAGATGTTCCTGACTCATCTGGACGAAGAGGGACGCGATACGCCCGCCATCCTGATCGAGAACGCCACGGCGAGCAACCGCGCCGTCAACCTCCCCGAGTTCGTCAACATCGCTGCGGGCGGCCTGGTGCAACTCGACGTGCCCGCCGCGGAGTTCTACCGCCTCTTCGATAGCGCCCTGGAGTTGGAACGGAAGGGCCGCCACGCAGAGGCCGTTGCCGAATGGCGCAAGGCGATCGCGCTCGACCCGGTGAACGCCAAGGCGCACACGAATCTGGGGATTGCGCTGGCGAATGGCGGGGCGCGCGACGCCGCCATCGCCGAGTTTCAGCAGGCCGTGCGACTCAACCCCGATAACGCCGAGGCGCACAACAACTTGGGGGTGGCGCTGGTTCAGGTGGAGCGATACGCCGAAGCCATCGCGCACTTCCGCACGGTGCTCGAAGGCAATCCGGAATCCGCGCAGGTGCTCAACAACCTGGCGGTCGCCCTGATGCAGACCGGCAAGGCGGAGGAAGCCATCCCGATCTTCCGCAAGCTGCTCGAGGACAATCCGCGGCTGGCCACGACGCATGCCAGTTTGGGAGACGCGCTGTTGCGGCGAGGGAGGGCGGCGGAAGCGTTGACGCACTGGCGGCAGGCGCTCGCCATGGAACCGGACAACGTGGCGATTCTGGTTCAGACCGCATGGCTGCTTTCGACCAGCAATGACGCCTCATTGCGCGACGGCGTGGACGCGGTGAAGTTGGCGCAGCGCGCCGCCGGAATTTCGGGAGGGCAAGACCCGGCGATTCTCGACACGCTGGCCGCGGCCTACGCGGAGGCGGGCCGTTTTGGCGAGGCTGCCGCCACCGCGCGCCGCGCGCAGGGGTTGGCGGTGGAGCAGCGCAATCCATCGCTGGCGGAGTTGCTGCGAACGCGAGTCACGCTGTATGAAGGTGGAGCGCCGCTGCGAGTGCGGTGAAGGGGCGGCAATACTACCGAGCCACAATCGTCGAAAAATGGTGATTGCGTATAAAATATATTCAGGCCTGAACATCCAAAATAGAACATCGGGTTTATGCTCTCGCCATCAGGAGACTGACCTTGTCGAACGTACGCCGCACGAGCGTTATTTGTGGTCTGCTTTTCCTCGCCAGCTCCGCTTGCGCCGGGGCGAGTATCGCCGGACGCGTCCATGATGCGGATGGCCGGCCGCTGAAAGATGTCGCCGTCAGCGCCGAGGCGAAGGCCAAGGTATACTCCAACGACAAAGGCGAGTTTTCCCTGGAGCCGGGGGGCGCGGCGGACACGGTCGGGCTGCTGTTCGAGTTGCCGGGCTACTACCCCGAATCGCTACTTTATGAAGTGAAGGGCGGGGCCTCGCTGGACGTGGCGCTCACGCCGCGGGCGGTGGTGAAGGAGGAGGTGAAGGTGGTGGCCTCGCGGCTCGACCTGACGGTGGCCGACGTCCCCGCGGCCACTTCGGTGGTCGGTCTGGAAATGCTGGAGCGCATGCCGCGTGGCATTGCCGTTGAAGAGGCGCTGGCCAGCGTGCCCGGCGTGAAGATCGATAACCAGGCCAACGGCGAGCGCGTCCACCTCTCCATCCGCGGACAGGGGATCCTGAGCGAGCGCGGCATCCGCGGCATCCAGGTTCTCTACGACGGCGTCCCGCTGAACGACCCGAGCGGCTTTGCGCCGGACCTGTACGATATCGACTGGGCCGGCGTACAGGAAGTCTCGGTGGTGCGCGGCCCCGTCGCCTTTCTTTACGGCGGCGGTTCGGCTGCCGGGGTGATCGATGTCCGCACGCGCGGCGCCGAATTCACTCCGTTCCACGGCGCGCTGGCCGGCGAAGGCGGATCCAACGGCTTCTATAAGACCCGCGGGGAACTGTCCGGTTCGGGAGCGGGCATCGCCTACCTGATTTCGGGCTCGCGCACGGCGGGCGACGGCTACCGCGAGCACAGCGCATTCTGGGGCAACAACGTCTATGGCCGCCTGGGGCTGCGGCCCACCCGCAGGCTGCGCCTCAATCCGTACGTCATCGGCACGGGGTTCTTCAACGAGAACGCGGAGGGGTTGAACCTGGCATGGGGTTATCCGTCTGACAAGTGGTGGACCATGCCCAATCCGGACTCCCTCACGTACAACGAATACCAGTTGACCCACCGCGTGCTGGGCGGCGTGAGCGGCGAATGGGACGCGGCCGAGCGGCAGCGCCTCTCGTTCCAGTTTTACACGCGCCGCACCACCTACAAGGAGCCGGTGCCTTCCTCGGTGGAACATCGCGAACTGACCGCCCCCGGTGGCTCGGTGCAGTACCAGGGCGAGTGGCGCGCGGGACGGGCGCGGAACACCTTCAGCGCGGGCACGGATCTGGACTGGCAGTTCACCACCAGCCTGCGCCACCCCAACCTGGGCAACGCCGCCGAAGACGCCAGCCTGCTCTCTAACGCCGACATCACGCAGAATCGCGTGGGGGCTTTTTTCACCGACCGGCTTGCCATCGGTGACAAGTGGACGCTGTTGGGCAGCCTCCGTCTCGACCGGATCCGGAACGGATTCGACGACAAGCTCAAGGCCGGCGGTCTCAACCTCTCCGGCAACGCCAATTTCAGCCGCGTCACCGGCCGCCTGGGTGCCACCAGGAGCATTAGCAAGACTTCCAGCCTGTACGCCTCTTGGGGTCAGGGCTTTCTGCCTCCGGCAACCGAGGAGTTGTACGCCAACCCGGCAGCGCTGGGCGGGTTCAACCGGTCGCTGAAGCCGGCTACGTCAACCGGCGTGGAGGTGGGGGCTCGTGGCTCCGCCCTCGCCCGCCTGTTCTGGGACGCCGCCCTCTTTCGCCTGGATACGCGCCGCGATTTCGAACGCTACCGCGTGGCCAGCCGGCCGCTCGAAACCTTCTACGGCAATGCCGGCGAGAGCCGGCGCTACGGTTTGGAAAGCTCGGTTCGGTGGCTGCTCGCGCGCGGCGCCTTCGAGACGGCCGCCTACACATATTCGAATTTCACCTACACGAAATACGACAGCCTGACTTATCCCGGCAACCTCACCGGCAAGGACCTGCCGAATTCGCCCCGGCAGCAGCTCTACGTGGACGTGTCGTGGGAGTTCGCCAGGAACTGGACGATCAGCGCCGGCACGCAGGCATGGGGGCGTGCCTTCATCGACCCCACGAACAAGACATGGATCGACGGCTACGGGCTGCTCAACGCGCGGTTCAGCAGGAGCTGGCAGCACCGCGGGTTTGGGTGCACGCTGTTCGTGGCGGGACGGAATCTCACGGCCAACCGCTACATCGCCTTCACGGAGCCGGACCCCGATGGCAACTCCTACCAACCGGGAGCGAGCAGGGAGATCTTCGGCGGGATCCAGCTAAGGTTCTAGCGGCCTCGCCGCGCTGCGTCGAGGGGACGGGAGGCCTGTCCCACTTAGTGCGCCGTTTCAGAAATCCACTCACGTATCGGGAAACCGCTTGCT
>JAPKZC010000625.1 GCA_026394025.1 Candidatus Solibacter sp. | reverse complement strand
GTCCGCGCCGCGACGTTGCCAGGCGCGCAGATGGCTTTCATCCCGGCCTGCCCCCCAGCCGTCAGCCGGTTTGCCGAGGTGAACATCTCCAGTTGCACGCGTCCGTACCTGGAGTGGCGCGTGCGCCGCTCCAGCCATACCATGGGAATCTTCAGCCGCCAGCACCACAATCCGTATGCGTGGACGAGCGCCTGATTGTCCTCGCAGCGCGCATCCAGATATCCGTTCTCGTGCGCCTTGCGCAGGCGCGTACGCTCACGACCGTTCATGTGGGTCTATCGGCAGGATCCCGCGGAAACTGTATGCCACTATTTACAGCGGTTGTCGCGCACGGTGTTCCAAGCGGGGTAAATGCCGGGGGCAACGCCGATGCAGCGGCGGTCCATTTGATAGCCGGTGATTTCGTTCTCCTCGATGCGGTTGCCGCGCGCGGGTGCAGGGCGTTCCGCGCCCCTGCCTAAATAGATACCGCTGCGGAACATATCCGGCTCGCCCGCCGTGTAATCACAGCCGCACTGCGCGGTATTCAGATTGAGCAAGCGGTTGCGCCGGATCACGTTATCCGTGCCGATGACGAAGATGCCGCCGTATTTCACGCCGTCCATCAGATTGTCTTCGATGCGCACGTTGCGCGACTGCATATCGGGATTGGAATTGTTCATTACAATGCCGTACCCGGCGATGTCCACGCAGACATTCCGGCTCACCTCACCGTGGTGAAAACCATCCAGATCGATGCATTTGCCGTTGATCCCGGAAAATTGGTTGCGCGCGTAAATCGAGCGGTCCACGTTGCCGGCCGTGTCCACGCCCACCGGGATGGCGCGCCCCTCCACGTCCACCACTTCCCCTGGAAAGCCGATGCGGGCGCCGGTATTTCCTTCCACCCGCACTTCGGTGGCGTGCCCGACCTGGAGCGCGTCGCGGCCGATGGTGTCGAAGCGATTCCCGGCGAACACGCCGCGGGCGTTGCGCGGCGAAGTGTAGAGCGAGTGCGTCCAGATACCATTGCCCCGAATGTTGCGCAACTCGCACCGCGTGACGCGGAAATCACTGGTGCCCTCTTCGAGCAGGATGCCGCCGGTGGTATTGTTGCGGCCCGCCGGGTTGCGAGAGCCGCTATCGCTCACGCGCACGCCATCGATCGCGACTTGCCGCGACCGGCTCACCAGCACGGCGAATCCCGCGATTTCGCGGAAGCGCAGGTTCCGCACTGTGAGTTGCCCAACGCCCTCCGCCAGCACGCCGTTGCCCGGGGTGAAGCGCGCGAACGGTACGTCATAACCCGGCAGCCCGAGGCGCGATTCCAGGTTGTCGCGATTGCCATCCACCGCGAAATCCCGCAAGAGCACGTGATTGCCACGCACCACGATCAGGGCACGGCCGTGAAAATCCGCCGCCGCGCGCAGCACCGAACCGGATGCGGCGCCGCGCAGTTCCGCGCCATCCTCCAGCACCATCTCCGCGTGGAGTTCGAGCGTGCCCGGCGCCAGTTGCACCAACCTGCCGCGCGGCGAGGGCGCCAGCAGAAATACGGCGGCGACCGCCAGAAGACCCGCCGCCAGGGCCCGGAGCAACTACGCCAGCCCAGGCTGACCAGCACTTCGCGCGCTCCCCGGCCGACCTGGGCCGGCAGCCGGAAATTGAACTCGTAGCGTTGCGAGACGGGGTCCGCGCAGAAGCTCTCGATTTCGAGCACGTCCAGCCCTTCGATGGTGGCGTGGAACTGCGCGGCGTCAGGCACTTCGTGCATGATGACCTTCACCGAGCCGGTTACGATGCGCGTTCCGGAAAGCAGGTTGATGCCGTCGGTGATGGCGGTGACGCGCGGCACGGAGGGGCCGGCGGGCATGATCCGCACCCAGACAGGCTCCGCGACAGGCTGGCCCAGGCACGCGATTTCCACCGGCACCATGCCGGTACGCAAGCCTTCGGGCAGCGCCACATTGACCTGCGTGATGGCGTCATTTTCCGGCTCACCGATATAGATGAGGCGGCACGCGCGGCCGGCGGCGGTGACGGTCATGTGGTTCAGGCCGGCCTCTTCCGGCAGCCCTTCCACCCACAGAGAGAGCGCCGCCAGCGGCCCGCGCGCCGGCGCCACGGCCTCTCCGGTCAGGGCGTTACTGACCCTGCGGATGACCGAATTGCGCGGCACCCGCCGTTCGGACAACGACGCGTTCCAGCCCGCGGGACGCTTGCGGCAGGTGATCCACATGTACTGCGTCCAGATCTGCTCCAACACAAGCAGCTGCATATCCTGCTCGCGCGCAAACTGGGTGATCTCATCCCCGGCGATGCGCACCCCGCTCCAGGTGTCGTACTGTCTGGCGTGGGGCGGCAGTCCGTTCATCTGGCAGCGCAGGATGCCGCCGGTTTTGAGGACGCGCCGCGCCTCGCGCAGGTAATTGAAAACCACCTCGCGGCTGGGGATGTGCTGGAAGACGGCATAGGAGTACACGAAATCGAAGCACTCATCCATGAAGGCGCCCAGGTCGGCGCCGCTGTTCACCTGAGCGTGAGCGTTGGGCGTGTCCCGCAGGCGCTCCCATGCCAG
>JAPKZC010000230.1:760-3789 GCA_026394025.1 Candidatus Solibacter sp. | reverse complement strand
GCTGAAGTACTCCGGGCCGGCTCCCGGTCGGCATGTGTGGGGAACACGGCCAACCGCAGTTGGCGTGGCGAAGAGAAATGGCGGCACGAGCATCACAATTGACTCATCGGACACAACGCACAACTCGTTAATGTTATTCGGCAACCCCGCCGATATGGTGGAGAGAGCCCTATGATCCGGTTAACCCGCCTGAACCGCGCGCCCATGGTCCTCAACTCGGATTTGATCGAGCACATCGACGTGACCCCGGACACCGTGATCACGTTGACTACCGGACAGATTCTCCGCGTACGCGAGAGCGCCGAGGAAGTGGTGGAACGCATCGTGGAATTCCGCCACCGGGTGCTTGACCACGGCGCAGCGCCGGTGGACGATGACGAACCGGCCCACGGTTGATCCCATGGCGACCATGGCAGAAGCGAAACCCACACCGACGGAGGCGCCGGCGAGCGCCAGGAAGGCGGCAAAGACAGGAGGGCGGCGGCCCGACCTCTCCACCATCTCCGGGATCGCGCTGGCGATGTTCGGAATTATTGGCGGGTTGATCCTGGAGAAAGGCAGCATCCAGGACCTGACGCAGGGAACGGCAGCCCTGATTGTGCTCGGTGGAACCTTTGGGGCGGTGCTGGTATCGACGCCGATGGCCGTCGTGGTGCGTGCGTTCCGGGGGTTAGGCGCGGTGTTCTTCGAAACCGCGAGCGACACGGGGGCGGCCATCGCCGGGTTGATCCAGTACGCCACGAAAGCGCGGAAGCAGGGTATTGTCAGTCTGGAGGCAGAGGCTTCAGCGATCCAAGACCCGTTCCTGCGCAAAGCCCTGAGCCTGGCGGTGGACGGCACGGACCTCCAGGAGTTACGCAAGATGATGGAAATCGATGTGGCGCTGGCCGAGCACCACGCGGAGGCGGAGGCCAAGGTGTGGGAGGCGGCGGGGGGATATGCGCCGACCATCGGGATCATCGGTGCCGTGATGGGCCTCATCCAGGTGATGAAACACCTGGAGGATATCAAGGAAGTGGGGCACGGGATCGCAGTGGCCTTCGTGGCAACGGTGTATGGCGTGGCCTCGGCCAACATTCTCTTTTTGCCGGCGGCCACCAAACTGCGCACGCGAATGCACGAGGCCACCTTGCGCATGGATATGATTCTGGAAGGCGTCACAGGGATCGTGGAGGGGCTGAACCCAACTCTGATCCGCATGAAGCTGAATGCTTACAACCCCCATATGGCGGCAAAGAAGGCGAAGCCTTTGAAGACCGCGGACGCGCCGGCTTCCGGTGCGCGGACCAAGTGAGAGGCGCCGTCCGAGGCGATTTCGGCCAAGTCGTGAGGAGATACCGGTGACACGCAAGAAAGCAGCCGCACATGTGAACCACGAACGCTGGCTGGTATCCTATGCCGATTTCATGACGCTGTTGTTCGCTTTCTTCGTAGTGATGTTCGCTTCCACGCAAACCGACAAGAACAAGGCGAAGGACGTGTCCGATTCGGTGCGGCAGGCGCTGGAACACGGTCAGTTCAGCGCCGCGATTTCGGTGGTGCTGGGCCGCGGAAAACACGAAGTGCGGAAAGCGCCTCTGAGCAAAGAGGTAGCCACCGAAAAGGAAAACCCGTCGCCGCCTCCGCCTCCCCCACCCCAGGCGCACCCTCCGGATCTTGCGCAATCTCTCGATACCTTGCGGAAGGGGCTGGAGATGGACTTAAAGACCGGCAAACTGCAACTCAGGCTGGACGCGCGCGGGCTGATCATCAGTATGCGCGAGAAGGGGTTCTTCGCCTCGGGGGATAGCGCCGTCGCTCCCGAAAGCCTGCCGATTCTGGCCAAGATCGCAGCCGTGGTGCAGGCACTGCCCAACCCGGTACGGTTGGAGGGGCACACCGACGCGCGGCCAATCCACACCTCGCGATTTCGAAGCAATTGGGAACTTTCCACGGCGCGCGGCATCGCCATGCTGGAGTTGATGCGCGATCGCTTTCAGATTGCGCAGTCCCGCATGGCGGTAGCGGGATACGCCGAAAACGTGCCTGCCGACACCAATGACACCGAGGAGGGACGGGCGCATAACCGCAGGGTTGACCTGGTCCTGCTCTCCGGAGGTTTGACATCGGAGGCCCCGGCTCCGGCCATCTCGGCGGTCACGCCGGCGGTAGCGGTTGCCGCCAAGATCGGTAAATGAACCGCAGGCCACGGGACACCAGGAGTCACGGCGCTGAGTGTGACAGGCGATCGCCTTGCGTCGTCTGTCGCGCAATCCAGTGAGGGAGGTGTCCCCAGTTGAAGGCCAAGCGCGGTTTGGAGGGGCATGATCTGGAGAATCACGACAGGCCACGCGAAGACGATGGTCTGTCCCACCGGGCCGGCTTAGAAACTGGCCTCCACGAGACAATGGGCCGACGGCGGAACGTCCAGCTCGTATTCTCCCGCGACGTGCAGGCTGTTGAGCTGGTCCTGCATGTGGGCGCGCTCGCACAAGACCACGAGTCGCGACCATTCCACCAGCTCACGCACTTCGGAAAGCCTGGCCGCCGAGAGTGATCCAGTTCGCAGTTCCTCGGCCAGTCCGGCGGCGCACTGGTTCCACAGGAACTGGGCCCTGTCAAATTCTCCCGAGTTCACAGCCTGGCGAATGGGTTCAAGCGGGAGTTGTGGCATGTTGGTTATTTGTACAACTGGTTGGCGGTGTCCTGTGCCGCGAACATGTTAGTGAAGTACGAGGCCTGCTGTTCCATCGAGGCGATCAGCGCATCGGCCGCCGCCATTTGGTTTTGCAGCCTGACTTGAAGCGCATCCACCTTGGTTTGCTTGTCAATGATCGTGTCGGCAAGCTTGTTGATCTGGAACTGCAAGTCCGTTTTGGAGGTCTTGAGCACTCCTGAAACGGGATCTTCCGCGCTGGTGAGGACATCGGTAGCGATCTTCAGAAAGCCGCCGCCAGTGGCGGAGCCGAGAAACGCTGTTACAGAGGTCGAACTGGTGAGATCGGCAGCCATCAGGGTGAAAGCGTTGTACGTAAGATGGCCGTCCGTGC
>JAPKZC010000230.1:0-724 GCA_026394025.1 Candidatus Solibacter sp. | reverse complement strand
GGTGGAGATACTGCTGAGGAGACTGGAAAGTTGCCCGACGATGGATTGTCCTGCGAGCGCGCCGCCTGCCTGGCCCCGCTGTGTGCCGACTTCGTCCACGGCGGCGTTATAGGCATCGGCTAAACCGGAGATCGCGGTGCTGAGGGCGGAGGTGGAGCGCGTCACCGTGATGTCCACCGGACCGCCGCCAGAAGTTCCCCGCAGGTTTGCCGTTACCCCATCGGAGATCTTAATGCTTCGGGTATAGCTCTTGTTGATCACGCCCGAGCTGTTGACCTCATAGGAGGCTAGGGTACCCGCGGTCTGTTCATGCTGGAAATTGGCGCCGGTGGTCTTCTGAATGTCGAACGTGGTGGAACTTCCCATCCTGCTCTGGAGCGAGATGCGGTAGTCCGGGTTGCCGTCGGTCTCCAGATCGACGACCAATGCCTGGACCTGCCCGCCATAGAGCTCATTGATAGCCGCCGCTACGGAAGCGGCGCTGTTGTCGGCCGGCGTGAAAGTGTACTTGTTGGCGCCGGCCACCAGCGTATAGGTGCTACGGCTGCCGGCGGCGTCGGGCGCGTCACTCCAGGCGGCGGCGGTACGGCTGGTGGCAGCGGTCTGCTGCGTTTGGAGAGATGCCCCGCCGGCCTGCTTGAGGTCCAGGGTCATGGATCCGTTCATGGGACCGGCGGTGGTGCTTTCGAGCGAGATACGGTAATCGTGGCTGCTGCTGGTTCCG
>JAPKZC010000763.1 GCA_026394025.1 Candidatus Solibacter sp. | reverse complement strand
GTTGGTGCGCGAACGCCTCGTGTCGCGCGCGGGCGAAGCACCGCCCGAACCGCGGCACATCGAGATCCCGGTCCGTTACGGCGGCGAGTTCGGCCCGGACCTCAGCGACGTGGCGCGCCACACCGGGCTGACCGAAGAGCGCGTCGTGCAGCTGCATTCGGCGGCCGAATACCTGGTCTACTTCGTCGGCTTTGCCACCTGCTTTCCCTACCTGGGCGGCCTGCCGCCCGAATTGGCCACTCCGCGCCTGGCCGCCCCCCGCAAACATGTTCCGGTGGGTAGCGTCGCCATCGGCGGGGCGCAGGCCGGAATCTATCCCCTGGCATCGCCCGGTGGCTGGCGACTGATCGGCCGCACCCGCCTGTTGCTGTTCGACCCTTCGGCATGCCCGCCGCCGCTCCTCCGCATGGGCGACCGCGTCCGCTTTGTCCCGGTGACGGAGGCGCCGCTATGAGCCGAATCCATGTCGTCGCGCCCGGTTTCCTCACTACGGTGCAGGACCTGGGCCGCTTCGGGTACGCGCATTTCGGCGTCTCGCCATCCGGTGCGGCGGACCCGCTGGCGTTGCGCGCCGGCAATCTGCTGGTGGGCAATGCGGAAAACGCTCCCGCGCTGGAGATGACGCTGACCGGCGGCGAGTTCAGCTTCGAGGGCGCCGCCGTGATTGCGCTCACCGGCGCGGATTTCGCGTCGTCCGTTCCCATGTGGCAGCCGGTGGAAATCCGCCCCGGCGAAACCGTACGCTCGGGACCCACGAGCAACGGTGCGCGCTGCTACCTCTCTGTTCGCGGCGGGCTGGATGTACCGCTGGTGATGGGCAGCGCGTCTGTACATGTGATGACGGGCGTGGGTGGACGGCCGCTCCGCCGAGGAGACGTGCTGCCCATCGGCGATCGTGCGGTGCGGCGGCCTCGCAAGCCGGCCCAGGGACCTCCAGTGCACCAGTGGGAGGCGTGCCTGCGGGCGACCGCCGGACCGCAAGCGCGCTGGTTCGGCGACGAACTTTACGGTGCCGGATACCTGGTCAACGAGGAATCCAATCGTATGGGAATCCGGCTAAAAGGGCCGGCGCTGCCCTCCCTGGTTGGGCCGGACGGACAGCCGATTGTGCTGTTCGTGGAACACCAGACCACCGGCGGATACCCCAAGCCGGCCAACGTGATCTCGGCGGATTTTTGGCGGCTCGGTCAGTTGCGCCCGCGCGACCTGGTCCGCTTCGAGCGCATCACGATGGAAGGCGCGCTGGCGTTGCTGCAAGAGCAGGAGAAGTGGCTGTACTCGCTATGAACATCGACCTGAACTGCGACATGGGGGAACTGGATGACGCGGCGCACGAGGCGGCGCTGATGGCGTACATTACGTCGGCCAATATCGCCTGCGGCGGGCACGCCGGCGACACCGGGAGCATGGAGCGCACGGTGCGCCTCGCACTGCAGCGCGGCGTGCACATCGGCGCGCATCCGGGCTATCCCGACCGCGAGAATTTCGGACGCGTGGAAATCGTCATGCCCGCGGAGGCCATCGCGGACGAAGTGCATGCCCAGATCGCGCGCCTGGATGATGTGGTGCGCCGGCTGGGCGGTGCCATCGTCCACGTCAAGCCGCACGGCGCGCTCTACAATGTCGCCGTGCGCAAAGCGGACGTGGCGCGCGCCATCGCGCACGGCGCGGCGCGCTGGAATCGCCACACCACCCTCTTCGGGCTCGCCGGGTCGCCCATGCTCGAGGTGTGGCGCACCATGGGGATGGCGGTGGCGGGCGAGGCGTTCGCCGACCGGCGCTACGAGCCCGATGGCACGCTGCGTTCGCGCAGGTTCCCCGATGCCCTGATTACCGATCCGCGGGAGGCGGCGGCGCAGGCCCTGCGCTTTGCCCGTGAGGGTCTGGCGCAGACCATTTGTGTACACGGCGACACCCCAGGATCGGTGGAAATTCTGAAGGCCTGCCGCGAGGCGCTAACATAGTGTTGATGAGGTTCCTGATCGCCCTGGTGTTGGCCGCGCCGCTGTTTGCCCAACCTTGCACTTACGTGGTAACTCCGGCCAGCTTCAGCATCAGCGCGGCACAGACCACGGGCACGGTCCGCGTGACGCAGACCCCTGGCAGTGCTTGCGGGAACTACTCCGCGACCGTCCCCACCCAGTTCCCATGGCTGCACATCACGTCGCCGGTTGGAGGAGCCCCGGGCAGCGATGTCACGTTCACCGCCGACGTCAACCAGGGCGCCGCGCCGCGCAGCGGCTTGATGAAGATCGCGCTGCAGGACGTGACGGTCAACCAGGCCGGCGCCAATTGCGCGTTCGGCATGACACCGGGCAAGCAGGGCTACGCGGTGGGCGGCGGCGCCGGCGTGTTCAA
>JAPKZC010000847.1 GCA_026394025.1 Candidatus Solibacter sp. | reverse complement strand
CTGGATCATCCTGGTGTTCGACAGGCGGATCTGGCATTCTATGCGGCGCTGGCGGCCCACGTGCGCGGCAACACGACCTTCACCGGGTGGGATCTCTGGAGCGAGCCGCACGTCATCAACTGGGCCACACCAAGCTACATTCCCAACCCTGAGTTCTGTTTCTGCAAGAATACGCTCGCCAAGTTCCGCGCGTGGCTGCGCAGGAAGTACGGCACGGTGGACAAGCTCAACGCGGCCTGGTACCGCCAGTATGACGATTGGAGCGACGTCGAGCCGGGGCGCATGAGCACGATTCTCTCTTACACGGATTACATCGACTGGAAGACGTTCATCGCGGACAAACTGGGCGAGGACCTGCGGGATCGCGGCCTTGCGGTGCGAGGTGCGGCGCCGGGCACCATCGTCACCAGTCACGCGGCTGGTGTGGGGCTGTTCGCGTCGCCCAACCATTGGGAAGGGCAATCGGACGATTGGACGATGGCGCGCCAGGTGGATTACTACGGGACCTCGTTCTATCCCAAGCACTCGTCGTTTGTGGATCGCAATGTGCCGTGGCGCGGCGCGCTGCTGGATTTCGCGCGCAGTTTCGGATATGCCGGCGGGCGCGACGGGTTCTATGTCGGCGAGTTGCAGTCGGGGTTCGGTACCATCGCGTTGAATGTGAGTCCCACGGTGACGCCAGAAGATCTCCGCGTGTGGACATGGAGCGCGCTGGCGCGTGGGGCCAAGGGCGTGAACTACTACGCGTGGTATCCCATGAGTTCGGGGTACGAGAGCGGCGGCTTCGGCATGATTCAGCTGGATGGCACGGTGACGGAGCGCGCACGGGCGGCGGGCGCCATCGCCATGGTGGTGGATCGCAATCAGGAGTTGTTCCTGCGCGCCAGGCCGCCGCGGGCCGAGGTGGCGATTGTCTACAATCCGCTGGCGCATTTCGTGGGCGGCCGGCAGCGCGCAGCGGCGTCCGCCGGTCCGCAGGGTGAAGTGGCGGGGATCGAGCGCGACTCGCTGCTGGGCGTGTATCGCGCGTTGTTTCCGCTCAACGTGCCGCTGGACTACGTGCACATCAACGAACTGAATTTGCAGCAGTACAAACTGGTGATTCTGCCGTACCCGCTGATGTTGCCGGAGGCGTCGGCGGAGGCGCTGAAGGCATACGTGCGCGGCGGAGGGCATCTGGTGGCGGAGGCGCGTCTGGGCTGGAGCAACGAAAGCGGTGTCGCCAGTGAGCGCATCCCGGGGATGGGCTTATGGGAAGTCATGGGGTGTCGCGAGACGGCTGTGCAGACCGGCGATCGTGGGCGCACGTCGCTGCACTGGACGGATGCGGCGTGGCCCGGCATGGCGGCGGGCGAGCAACTTCCGGCGCGCTGGTATGAGGAGACGCTCGAGCCGCTATCGAGCGAGGCTCGCGTGGTGGCACGCTTCGCCAACGATGCGCCGGCGGCCGTCGCGTCCTCGTATGGGCGGGGCAAAACGTTGATGCTGGGGAGTTACGTGAGCGCAGCGTATGAGACAGCGGCGTCGCGCGAAACGGAGCGATTCTACGCGGGATTGCTCAAGTGGGCGGGGGTGACTTTGCCCGTTTCGGGCAGCAACGTGGAAGTGCGGACGCTGGAAAGCGGCGCGGATCGCTTGATGTTCGTGTTCAACCACGAGAAGGCGGCAGCGGACGCGAGCGTGGGGTTACACGTGCCGGCTGGCGATTATGGGGCAGTGGACCTGACGGAGGAACGCACCGTCCCCGCCGTGCGTAACGGCGAGTTTCTCGAAGTGAGGAAGCGCATCGATGCGCGTGGCGTTTGGGTGGTCAGGATTCGGCGCCGGTAGCAATTACTTTTTCCGTCCCGGATCGTTCAGGAAGCTGATCAACTCGCCGACATCGCCCGGCTCCAGGCTGGGCCACGGGATGCCGAGCTTTTCGGCGCGGGTGTTCATGGCGGGGCCGTGGCTCCAGAGCGCGGTGGCGAACGAGACCATGGTGAAGGCACCGGCGCCGGCGCGCAGTTTGGGTGCGTTGCGCGTGCCCTCGGCGCCGGGGCCGTGACAACTCGCGCAGCCGCGCTCGGCGAAGACACGTTCGCCGAGGAAGGGCGAACCCGTGGGTTCGAAATAACGCAGGCTGGCCAGGAAGCGGAGAACGTCCGTGATCTCCTCTCCTTGTAGCGTGGGAGCGGACAGGCGGGCTTCGCGGGCATGCTGGAGCATGGCCGGAGCGTGATTCCAGAGCACGGCGGCGAACTGCGCTGAGGTGCGCGGCAGTTCGTGGGCGGGGCCTAACTCGGGACCGATCTTGCCACCTTTGCCGCGCACGGAGTGGCATTGGATGCACTTGCCCTGGAAGACTTCCCAGCCGTGATCCGCACTGCCGCGGAGATCGCCGTCTTCCTGAATTGCGGGGGAAGGGGCGCCATTGACGTACGCCACCAGATCGTTCATCTCGGCGCCGGTGAACTGGGGCCAGGCGCCGAGTTCCTTGGTGACCGGCTCGATCATGGACTGCGCGTGGTTCCACATGGCGTGCATCCAGGCCAGACGATCGCCGGCGGCCGCGACGCGCGCAAGGTCGGGGGCGGTGGTGGCGCCGTTAGAGCGCACGGCGTGGCAGCGCACGCAGCCTTTGGCATCGAAGACCCTGTGGCCTGCCGTGGGATCGCCCGCTTTATCCGAGGAGCCCGCCTGGTAGAGGAAGGCCAGGATGTGCGCCATCTCCTCCTGGTTCAACTGCAACTTCTCGCCGTGCATCTGGCGCCACATGCCGGGCATATGGTTCCAGATCACGGTGATCAGCCAACCCATGGCGGGCGTGCCGGGACGGGTGGCGCCGAGATCGGGTGCAACGCGTCCGCCGGATCCGTTGACGGCATGGCAGACCGAGCAGTGCTTCTTCCCGTAGAAAAGGACGGCGCCCTTTTCCGGGGAACCGGTCAGGTAGGTGGCGTATTGCGGATTGGAGGACGGATGCCCGCCGCTGACCGTCACCACCAGGAGAGCAATTGCGGCGCCCGCCGCAACTATCCAGAGCAGGAACTGAGTGCTTTTACTGATCGCGGCCATGTGGAGGGGTCATGCACGCGGAACACCAAAGAAACACAGTGGGTTTTCTTTGGCGTCTTCCCGTCTTTGCGAGAAACGTGTTTTTCCTCTCGTCGCAAAAAGTGACACTGTCCGAACTTAGGACACCTAAATCTGATACTGGCGGAGCTTGCGATAGAGTGTGTCGCGGGAGATGCCGAGCAGCGCGGCGGCCTTGGTGCGATTGCCGGCGGAAACGCGCAGTGCCTGCTGGATGGTGAGACGTTCCATCTGTTCCATGGAGAACGCGTCGCCGAGGTTGGGTTGGGCGGACGGGAGCGCAGGGCCGCCCACCAGCAAGGGCTTTAGATCCTTATCCGTGATGGTCTGGGGGTTATCCGCGGAGACGGCGGCGACGCTTTCCATGAGGTTCTCGAGTTCGCGCACATTGCCGGGGAAGCCATAGGCGAGCAGGAGTTCGAGGGCGGGACGCGCCAGCGAAATCTGGCGGCCGTAGCGGCGCGAGAGGCGCGCGGCAAAGTGCTGCGATAGCACCAGAGTGTCCTCGGGCCTGGTGCGCAGCGGCGGGACTTCCATCACGATGGTGGCAATCCGAAAGTAGAGATCTTCGCGCAGCAGAGTGGCGCGGAGTTCGCTGAGGGGGCGATTGGTGGCAGCCACGATGCGCACATCCACCGCAATCGAGTGGGTGCCGCCGACGGGGCGGAGTTCTTTTTCCTGTAGCACCCGCAGCAGCTTGACCTGCACGTCCTTGGGCATTTCGCCGAGTTCGTCGAGGAAGACCGTGCCGCCGGACGCCGCGGAAAAAATACCGGGCGCGTCTGCATAGGCGCCGGTGAAGGCCCCCTTGCGAACGCCGAAGAGTTCGCTCTCCACTAGTTCGCGCGGCAGCGCACCGCTGTTGACGGCGACGAACGGCATGCGGGCGCGCCCGCTGGCCGCGTGGATGGCGCGTGCCAGCATCTCCTTGCCGGTGCCGGTCTCGCCCAGGAGCAGCACCGAGGCGTCCGTGCCGGCGGCCATGCGAGCACGCTCCAGCACGCGCTCCATGGAGGCCGACAAGCTGACGATGTTCTCGAAGCAGGGGTGGCGCTCCAGATGCTTTTCCAACTGCGCCACGCGCTCGCGCAGTTCCACCACCTCCATCAGGCGGCCAATCTTCTTACGGACACCTTCGAAGTCGAACGGCTTGGTGACGTAGTCCTCGGCGCCCCGCTTGATGGCGTCAACGGCGGTTTCGATGGTGGCGTAGCCGGTCATGATGACGACGCCGAGTTCGGGATTGCGGCGGCGTAGTTCCTCGGTGAGGGCGAGGCCGCCCATCACAGGCATGACCAGGTCCACCAGGGCGAGGGCGATGCGCGGGTTCGCGGCCTGGACAGCCAAGGCTTCGGCGCCGGAAAGAGCGACCTCCACGCCGTAGCCTTCCCGGGTGAGAAAGTCCTTGAGGGTGGAGGCGAGGCTCTGGTCGTCATCCACCACGAGGATCGAGGGGCCGTGCGATTCGATGGCGGTTTTCATGGCGCGACTCTCCCTACAGCTTCGGGGACCCCGGCCAGCGGCAGGTCCACGCTGGCGGTGGTTCCCTCACCGGGCCGGCTTTCGATTTCGATGGAGCCCCCGTGTTCCACGACGACGTTGCGAGCGATGGCAAGGCCGAGGCCGGTACCCTTGCCCGGCTCCTTGGTGGTGAAGAAGGGTTCGAAGACGTGCTCCAGCTGGGCGGGGCCGATGCCGCAGCCGTTGTCGCTCACGGTGAAGCCGACGGTGCCCGGCGAGCGGCGGCAGCGCAGGCGGATCTCGCCGCCGGCGGGAACTGCGTCCAACGCATTGCTCAACAGAGTGAGCAGCAGCGTCTCGAGCAGGTTGCGATCGGCGAAGACCAGTTGCCCGCTGCCTTCGGAAGTGTCCACAATCAGGTTGGCGTGGCGTGAGAGGATGGCGGGCTGGAAGAAGCCGGCGATGGATTCAATCACGGTGGCAAGGTCCTGCGGCGCCTTTTCCGATGGGCTCGCGCGCGTGAAATCCAGCAGGCGCTGCACAAAGTGGCGACAGAAGTGGAGGCCCTCTTCGATGCGGGCGCGATCGGCATCGAAGGCGGGCCCGGTGGAGTGCCGGCGGATCAATTCCGTGCGGATGAGCAGCGCGGCGAGCGGCGAATTCAGGTGATGCGCGGTGCCGGCTGCCATCTTCCCCATGCTGGTGAGCTTTTCGATTTCGATCATCTGGTGCCGCCAGCGCACGCGTTCGCGGATGTCGCTGGTGACTTCGAGGAAGCACAAAGGGCCGGTTCCTTCGCGAAAAGGCAGCAGGCTGAGTTGGACCTCGAATGGCTCGCCGCTTCGGGGCTGGCGCAGGGTTTCCATATCGAGCACGGGGACACCGTACTGGACGCGGCGGAGGAAATCCTCGAGTTCCGCGGCCTTCGCGGCGGGGAGGATGGGCAGGCGCGCGCCCAGGATTTCGGCGCGCGCGTAACCGTACATGCGCTCCGCGGGAGCGTTCCATTCGAGCACGCGCAGTTCGGAATCGTAGAGGATGACGGCGCCGGGGAAGGCTTCCAGCAGTCCGCGGTAGAGGTCCCGCGAGCGGCGCAGGTCGGCCTCGCTTTTTCTGCGCTGGCGGAGCACGAACCAGGCGGCCCAGAAGGCCAGAAGAAGCGAGGAGGCTACACCGCGCGTGATGTAGAGGTAATGCAGCGTGATGTAGTTGGCATCGCGGAAGAGTCGGTTTTCGACCAGTTCCCAAGCCGCCAGAACCACCGAGACGATAGTGATGCTCGACAGCGTCAGGGTCGCCCAGAACCACCGTTTTTCAGGCATAGAGCCGACGACGCGGCGAACTCATCTTATCACTGGCGAGTACGCCAATTCAGCTGCTCTCCATACGGCGCAGCAGTAGGCGGATAGCGAAGATGGCGATACCGATGAGCAGCACGGAAACGGCCAGCCCGATGCGGCGGGTGTCCTTTTCGTGGAGCGCGAACTCACCGGCTTTTTGTGTCGCCCTGGCGATGGCCATGCCTTCATCCACAAGCTTCTGCATATCGGCGGGCTTCATGGAGTGGAGGGCAAGGCGCGCCTTGACCAGGCTTTCCCGGCCATCGATGAGACGCACCTGGGCCTCGGAAACTTCCATGCCGGACTTTTCCGCGCTCGTCAACAGGGTTTCGGACTGCTTCAGCGCCGCGTCGAGGCTATCCAACCAGCCTGCCATTCGAGTCGCCGTGCCGGCAGGTGCCGTACCGGCATCGTGGCAGCCGGAACAGACGGCCTTAGGTCCCGCGAGCATGGCAGTGGACGGATAGTGGACGGCGTGGTTGGAATGGCAGACCATGCAACCACCGCCGCCGCCCGCGCCGGAGAAGATGGCGTTGTGCACGCTCTTTTCGTAGAGCTGCTCAAACAGCACGTGGCAGCTTCCGCAGACGGCGGACACGGATTCCACCTGCGGAGGCTTGGCGCCGTGGTTGCCGTGACAGGAGGCGCAACTGGGGGCGGACAGATCGCCGCGTTTGGCGAGCGCTTCCCAGTGGATGCTGGTTTTGTATTCCTGGAACTGATTGGTGGGAATCTTGTAGGGCGCCATCTTCTGCGCGTCGGAGTGGCAGCGCGAGCAGGTCTCGCCGACGTGCAACGGATGCACCGGCGACGCGCTGTCCTTGACCGCGCGGATATCGTGCACGCTGTGGCAATCAATGCAGGTGGCGACGTTGGCATCGCCGGCGGCGAGGCGTTTTCCGTGGACGCTGGTCTGGTAGAGTTCGAACTGATCCACGCGTTCGCGGGGAGCGTACTTGCGCATGTAGTCCGGGCTGCTGTGGCAGGCGGCACAGAATTTCGGGATGGCGGCGCGCGCGGGCTTGCCCTTGAAGCCTTTGGCCTTATTCATGGCGACGTCTGGATCGTCGCTGGTGCGGTCGCCGCCATGGCAATCTGCGCAACTCAGTCCGTGGGTGACGTGAACGTCGTTCTTGATCAGCGCGGCGGGGCCCTTGGCCGCGTCATCGATGGCGGCGTGGCAGGTCACGCAGGAATCCGCGGCGGCGGCGCTGCCTGGGACTATCCACACGGCGAAACACAGAAGGAAGAGAATAACAGGCGCTCTCATTTGAAATATCCCAGCAGAGTAAAGGTGAAGAGATAGCAGACCAGGAAGACCCCCACCCCAGTGGCCAGGCGGGCGCGGCCAGAGCCATCCGGCTTGATGGTGGCCCAGAAGGGGAGCGCGACCCAGACCAGTGCCAGCAGGCCGAATCCGGCGAGGCCGAGGAGTTCGCCCTCGAAAATCCATACATGGCTGGGAATCAGCTTGAGCGTGTAGAACTGGGCCAGGAAATACCATTCGGGGCGAATGCCTGCCGGGGCCGATGCGAAGGGGTCGGCCTTTTCACCGAGTTCCCAGGGGAAGATGGCAGCCAGCGAGCCCAGCAGTGCGAGCACGCCGTACCACACCATCAGTTCCCGCAGGAAGAAGTTGGGGAAGAACTTCATGTGGCTCAAGTCGTGCGCCGGGAGGTCCTTGGGGGTGCTCATGCCGGCCTTCTGCACCAGCAGCAGGTGCAGGCCCACCAGTCCGCCAGTGAGCAGCGGCAGAATCATCACGTGGAAGGCGAAGAAGCGGGTGAGCGTGGCCGCTCCCACATCTTCGCCGCCGCGCAGGAAGCGGGCCAGCACGGGGCCGATGAAGGGCGTGGTGGCGGCGACATCGGTGCCCACCTTGGTGGCGAAGTAGGAGATCTGATTCCAGGGCAGCAGGTAGCCGCTGAAGCCGAAGCCCATCATGAGACCGAGCAGCGCGATGCCGCTGAGCCATGTCAACTCGCGCGGGCGCCGGTAGGAATGCGTGAACATGACGCTGAACATGTGCACAAAGGCGAAGAAGATCAGCAGGTTGGCCGACCAGCTGTGGATGGAGCGGATGAGCCAGCCGAACTCCACGCGCGTCATGATGAAGCGCACGCTATCGAAGGCCTCGGCGACGGTGGGGCGGTAGTAGAGCAACAGCAGGAGTCCGGTGAACATCTGGACGCCGAAGAGGAACAGCGTGATGCCGCCGAAGTAGTACCAGGCGGTTCCCGGGTGCAGAGGGACCACTTTGTGATCCAGCAGATCGCGCGCCATGCGCAGGCCGAGTCGTTCGTCGAACCACTCGAAGGTTTTGGCTTTCAGTTCCGCGGCTGACAAGTGGCAGTTCCTCCGTTACACGCGTTTCGAAATCACGACTTCGTCACCGCGGACTTTCACCGCCAGCTCTTCGAGCGGTTTGGGGGGCGGTCCGGAGGCCACCCTGCCCTGCAAATCGTAGGTGCCGTTGTGGCAGGCGCACCAGATTTCACGGCGCGCTTCCTGATACTGCACGGTGCAGTTGAGGTGCGTGCAGACGGCGGAGAAGGCCTTCCACTCGGTATCGTTGACGCGCACCAGGAGGGCCGGTTTGTTGCCGAATTTGACGATCTTGCCGGAGTTCGGTTTGAGGTCCTGCACTTTGCCGGCGGCCACTTCGTTGACCGAAACCTCGGCAACCTGGGGTGGGTCGAGGAAGCGCGCGACGGGGTAGAAGAACGACGCGAGCGACGCGGCGACGCCTCCGCCGAGAAGCCAGGAGACGAGCGTGCGCCTGCCGGCATCGGGCGGCGGTGAAGTGGTGGCGTTCCCTTGCATCCAAGAATTCCTTTCGGCGTTACAGACCTGTAGCTATGATGACGTTTTGGGACAGGCACGTTGGCGGCCATTGGCGTGAGTGGGTAACTGCGAGGGTCGGGCGTGCCGCGGGCGCACTTGTACGGAGATTTGGGCGTCTGAAAAACGTCCGGTGTCAAATTATCGGACAGTGGTGTGGGCGTGTCCCGTCTATCCCCACCAGGTCTCGCCGGGAACCAGGTTGGCCTTCAGGTACTCCTCGTTGAGGTCCAGACCGAGACCGGGGAGTGTCGATACTTTCATCCGCCCGTTCCGGATCACGGGCGCATTGCTGGCAGCCACCTTCGTCTGATCCGCGTTGCGCACGCATTCCATCCAGGGACAATTGAAATGTGCGGCGGAGAACTGCTGGGAGGCCATGTTCAGCACGTGGCCGCTCACATTGTGCAGGCAGATCGGAACCCGATAGTGGGCGGCCGTGTCCGCCAGAATCTTGACCCCGGTAATGCCTCCGGAGTTGATCAGGTCAGGCTGCAGCATGTCCACCGCCCGGTCTTGAAGGAACGGCAGGGCGCCTTCGAGTAGTGCGATGTTCTCGCCGGTCGAGATGGGAACCCGCGTGGACCGCCGCAGCGCCAGCCAGGACTCGCTGAATGCCGGGGTCAGTGGATCCTCGAAGTACAGGGGCTTGATGGGCTCGATCGCCTCGGCCACTTTGATCGCGCTGGGCGCATCCAGTTCGCAGTGGCAGTGGACGATGATCTCCCACTCCGGACCGAACGCTTCGCGTGCGTTGAAGTAGGCCTGCTGGATAACACGGATTTCTCGCGGTCCGAGGCTGGGCGCCACCTGCTGCATGTTGCCGCCGAACGCCGTGTGAATATCGATTTTGAAAGCCCGGAAGCCGCGCGGGTCCTGCGACCAGCTGTCCACGATGCGCTTCCAGTTCTCCTTCTTGAGAAACTCGGCGCTGCCGCTGCAGTGCGAGTACAGCGGGAGTTCCTCCCGAAAGTTGCCGCCCAAAAGCTTGGAGACGGGTTTGTTGAGAATCTTCCCGGCCGCGTCCCAGAGGGCGATGTCGATGCCACTGAGCACGCCCATCTGCCGGCTCCGCTGTGGGTAGCCGTAAAACATGTTGTGGAAGTGCACCCGGATGGCGAGCGGATCCTTGCCGATCAGGCCCAGGTGCGGCAGCCGGCCCTGGTGGAGCACTCGGATCGCGTCGCGCGCGACCGGACCGCTTGCACCGCAAGGCCCGATGCCCGAGATTCCGGCATCGGTCTCGATCTTGATCAGCGTGCCCGGGTCCCGGACCTGCATCACTTTGATGTCGGTGATCTTGATCTGGTCCTGGACGGGCGCCGCCAGCGCCTCATAATACGCCAGCGAGGCGCCGGCGGGTAGTGTCAGAGCCGTCCGAAGAAAACTTCGTCTCGTCATGATTCCCGAGCCTCGGTGAGAGGGTATCACCACACAAAGCCGCACACAACCAGCCGAACGGGTTTCTTCCAATCGCAGGAAACGGCGACCCGCCAGACAGACGTGGACCAGGGTTTCCGAGCAGCGCGTGATGCGGCCGGAGCGGCCCGATTCGCAGGCCGGAAGGGTCGGCAAACGCTGGGCGACCAGCAGGAACTACTTCAGCCAAGGGGTGTTTTCAGGGCAACTTCCGGATGGCCCGACTTACGTTCCTTATCCCACGTTCCTTATCCCACCAATCGATTCCGCAGGCACCCGGAAAGCGGATGGCCAAGGCTCGGGTGTTGACACCGCTACTGTGATCGTGAAGCATCGGCAAGTAACTGATCCAGGGTTTCCTGCCGGTAGTGAAAACTGGTCCGCTTGATACGTTCGAAGGCCTCGGCCAGATCAACAAGGCTACGCTCTGCCGCCATGGAAAGTACGCCGAGGGTACCCGCGACCCGAAAACCTCTGCGCCGGGCGACGAGGACTCCGTCCCGATCATCCATCAGAATTAATTCGGCACGGAGTTCGATGGCGAGAGCGATCGCGGCTTCCTCTCCTGCGTCCAGCGTTTCATAGGAAAGATCGGAAGCATCTATGACATTGGCGGTTTGACGCACCTCGACCCATGATGGCGGAGCCGCAATCCATTGCTGCACCGCAGGCGGTGCCTTCCTGTGTTTCAATTCGTCCCGGACGACGGCGGGCAGAATCACTTTTTCGAACAGCGCGGGAAGAACGTCGATGTGCCCAATCAAGATCAGATAGTTGACCGGACCGGTGTCGGCGATGACCAACTGCACCTGTCAGAGCCCCAGGCTCTTCAAATCCTGCACATCGCGGCGCAAATCCTCAATGGTGATGTTCGGGCTGACCTGGTGGGTCTTCAGAAAGCCGTCAAGTTCATAGCGGGTCTCCAGGCCCAGCAGACGGCGCAACTGCGCCTTCGATATGCGCTGCGACTTGTATTCCTCAAGGGCGAAGCCTTCCAGAACCCGGCGCGACAAATCGCCACCGGAACTGAGGCTACCAACGATTTCGTCCGGAATTTCAACGATAAGATTCATGTTGCCCTGCATTCAATATAGCCCGAGGGGAGACGGAATGGTTACGCCGTAGCGTTTACCTTGGCCACCGTCCGTATAAGTCGCCCACTCGGAAACACATCACCAGACCGCGTAGTCCTCCCGTGGCCTCACGCGGCGAACCGATGCAGTCCACCAGTCGCCAAGGAGCGGCCCAACGGGACGGCGGCCGCCAGCGGCGAGATCGTAGCGCTTGCCGCCAGAGACCCGCGAAATCGAAGACACTGCAACAAGCGCACCTGCCGCTTCCTCCATACCGCCTCCTACTTACTTGCCGGATAGCTGTGGAGCTGCGGGCCCACGACGTTGGAAAAGTTGTAGTTGCCGCGGCGGTCGGCGTCAATCGTCCAGAACATGGCGCCGATCATGCCGGGGTAGCCGCCGGGAGCGAGCAGCTTGTACTTCGTTCCGGCGGGAGCCTTGCCGGTGATGATGTACTCCATCGCCTGACTGACGATGGTAGGCGTTGTGTCGCCGGTGAGGAATTGTGTCGCCGGTGAGGAAGCCGACTGCCACCTTATCGGCCGGCATCGGCGGGAAAAACTGCTTGGGATCGCCTCCCACGTTGAAGCCGTGTAGCAGAAGTTCCGTCATGGCGGCGTGATAGTCCACGGAACCGGGCTGATAGATCTCGCCATCGAGACCTTCGAGCGGCGGCGTGTTGTAGCTCTGCACATCCATGAAGGAGAGGATGTCGCGGATGCCGTGCGCGATGGCCAGATAAGAGCCGAATTGCCCGCCGTAGCTGGGGTAACCGGAGGGGATCTGCGTACCTTCCGGCACCAGGCTGATCATGAAGCCGGGGCCGAAATGATCCCGCAACTGGCGCAGGGCGGAGATCAGGTTCACGATGGATGGCGTGGTCGGATGCTTGAAGTCCGTGTCTCCGGGCGCAATGGAGAGAGACGGGCTTTCGAAGTCGATGTCGATACCGTCGAAGCCATACTCCGCGACGATGCGTGTCACGGAAGCGACGAAGTTCGGAACGCGCTTCTCATCGGCGAGCGTGAAGTGCTGGCCGCCGCCTCCGAGAGAAATCATGACCTTCTTGCCTTGCCTCTTCATGTAGGCAATGTCGGCCTTGAACTGTTCGGTATCGAGGCCGGCGGGTGTCGGGAACTGCATGGTCCCTTCCGGTGCGTTCCTGTCCGGCGTGGAGAAGGCGACGATGATGACGTCCCACTGCGGCGAGACCTCGCGCAGCGGGATGGTGGAACTTGCGGACCCATAGCCGGCCCAGTAGCCGATGAGTTGATGGCCGTTGGGCGGGCCACTCATCGGGACCGGCGCCACCGTGGGCCTGGGAGGTGCGGAGGCGCCACCGCCTGCGCCACCACGTCCACCGCGTGCCGGGCACGGCTTGGAGGCATCGGTAAGCGCCTGCGCGTCCGGGAAACTGTAGATAGTGCCGAGACCCTCGGAGGCGCCGGTATACCAGGGCAGCAGGGCTACGTTTTGCAGGTGCCAGGTGGCTTCGCCGGCATGGGCGGCAAAGGCCTTCGATGCCGGAATATTGTTCTTAGGGTTGGTATTTGTCGGTTCGAGAAGGAAATAGGTGGAGGCGACGCCCGTGCCGCCGCAGCCGCCCTGGTCTCCCGGACGCATCCAACTGGGGAAGGTGTTGCCCGGAACTTTCACGTTGCGGCCGCGAAGCAGGGGATCGTGCAAGGGATCGTTGATGAACTCCCCGAGTTGCTGGGTGAGCGGCTGCACGTCGCCGTCTTCGACAACGGTGGGTGCGGCACGGAGAAACGAGCCGAGCACGAAGCTGTTTCCGGTGGCCGAGTCGACGCCGTGCGTTCCCCAGGAGCAGCACACCGTCGCGTCGCCATCGGCGTAGAAAGTGGCGTTATGCGTCATGGCGATGACGAGCTTGCCCGGGTGTTTGGGAACTTGCTTGAAGAGTTCCTTCTGCAGAAACTCGACGTCCACCACGGCGAACGAGGCGCCGGTCTTCTTCGAGGTGAGGACGTAGCCGTAGCCGAGGGGGACGGTGATCTTTACCGGCTTCACCTCTGGCTTGCCAAGCAGCGTATGCCACCCCTCCGCTTTGGGGAAGGTGGTGCGCAGCATGGCGTCGGCATACTGCGTGGTGCCGCCGGACGGGAAGGCGAATTTGGAAAAGACGGGCGAACGGAGGACGCGCGGCACGTCTGCGGCTGCGTCCATGATGAAGGGCTTGCCGGCGGTCTTCTTTGCGTCAAAGGAGAGCGTGACCGGAACCAGCACGGTGGGGATGGTGGTAGTGCCTCCCTGTGCCGGGTCGCGGCCCGCGAGAGTGTAGGTGCCCTGGCCGGCGGCGTGCTGGAATGTGGGCACGGTGCCTTGCGCGTGCGCAAGGGGCAGCGGCGGGGCGAGGAGAAAGAGCAGACAGATAGGGAGTGTCTTCATGAGTTTGAACCTCAATCCTCCCTCTCAACCTA
>JAPKZC010000599.1 GCA_026394025.1 Candidatus Solibacter sp. | reverse complement strand
GTGGGACGGCGTCCGCATCGCCCATGGCCCCACCATTCCTCCCGACCCGTGGGACGGCGTCCGCATCGCCCATGGCCCCACCATTCCACCCGACCCGTGGGCCGGCGTCCGCATGACGGCTTAGGTGTAACGCTTATCTCGGGAACACATTTCCCGCATGAGCCTGAACAAATCGTATTTGGGCAGCGACAAGCGCCTCGGACCCGCCTAGAATTAAAGGTGGATGCAGCAGGCCCTTCAAGTGTGTGCGTACCTCGTCGGCGTGCCCCTTGAGTTAATGGTAATCGCGGCTCTCCTGCGGGGCGAATATCGGCGTTATCCCTTCATTTTCCTTTATGCCGTGGTCGATCTATTGATCACGATTCTCGAGATTCAGCCCGCCATTACCTACAGTTCAGCTACGCAGGCCGCCAAGAAGCAGTTTGCCATGATGTACTGGTTCAATGAACGGATCATGCAGGTTCTGGTCTTCCTGCTCGTTATCAGCCTGGTGTACAGGGCCACCAGGCACATGCGCCCCCGCCGCACTTTACTCACCGGAACTATTTGCGGCACCGTGCTGGTCGCGGCCGTTTCGTTGTGGGCTCACTACGATCCGAATCTTCCCGGGCTAAGATACATGACGCCATGGACCCGCGATCTCAATTTTTACGCGGCCATCCTCGACCTCGGACTCTGGGTTTTGCTCATCAGTTCCCGGCAGAAGGATTACAAGCTTCTACTGGTCACCGGCGGGCTCGGTATCCAGTTCACCGGAGGCGCGATTGGCCAGGCGTTGCGCGACATGTCTCCGGTAATTGTGACGGCCGCGAGCGACTTCTTGATGATCGCCAACCTGGCGCGCATTTACATCTGGTGGCAAGCGTTTCGCGGTCAGCCAAAGCCGCTTCCTTCCGGCAACGCTTCCCCCAAATGAAAAGCAGCCATGCGGTCGCCGCATGGCTGCTTCCCGTTTCCGGACAGACTGAAATCGCGCTCTTACTGCTTGGCTTCCTGGCTGCCCGATACCGTGCTCGTGCCGGTCAGCGGAGCCGTCACCTGATCCGCGCTGAACACCTTCACTTCCACGCGGCGGTTCTTCGCCCGCGCGGTACGGTTTTGCGCATCGTCTACCGGCTTCTCCTGCCCCAAGCCGATCATGTGGATGCGGTAGATCGGAATATCGTGCTTCGCCACCAGATAACCCACCACCCGGTCCGCACGACGGCGGCTCAGAGCTTCGTTGTAGGCCCTGGACCCGGTCGAATCGGTATAGCCTTCCACGGCGACAAAGAAGCGCCGCCCGCTCTTCACCTCCGTCGCGAGTTTGTCCAGGTCAGCCTTGGCGTCGCCGCTCAATTCGTACTTGTTGAATGAGAACGGCACCGCCACCGAGGTCTGTAGTTTGTAGTCGTCGATGTTAGCGACGACGCTGCGCAGGCTGTTCAAGCCCTGGGAGTTCTTCTCGCCGAGGCGGTTGGCCTGATCCGCGCTCTTCGATGCCTCGCCAGCGTGTTGATCGGCCATTGCCGCGTGCTGATCCGCCGTCGCAGCGTGCTGATCCGCGCTGGCCGCGCGCTCTTGCGCCGCGCTGATGCCGCTCTGCGCTCTTTCGTCAACCTGCTTTAATTGGTTGCGAGTATCTTCGATTTGTTGACCGTTACGGCTCGTCTGCTCGCCCACCTGATCCACCTTCGCCTGGATGGGAGCAGCGGTGGTCCGCACGTATTTTTTGGTTGCACACCCGCCGGCGAGCAAAGAGCCCGTCAC
>JAPKZC010000787.1:3019-8805 GCA_026394025.1 Candidatus Solibacter sp. | reverse complement strand
CCATGTCATTGCTGGTGATACCGTACACGGCGAGCATGCTCATGGAATTTGAGGTACCGCCCATGACGGCGGGCGTGCCGGAGCCGTATTGCCCACCGACCGAATCGGAATCGGCGGCATATCCCACACCGGGGATGGTGCGCAGCAAGGAAACGAAATCCCGCCCGCGGGCGGTCAGATTCTGGACCTGACTTACGGTGACCGTGGAGGACTGCTCCGAACTGTTGGTGGCCACCTGGGCGCCCTGGGCCGACACCGTGACGGTGTCCGACACGGATCCCACGGCGAGTTGGATGTCGCCGAGCGCGAGGCGTTGGTTGGCGCCCACGGCAAGGCCGGTTCGCTCGGCGGCCTTGAACCCGGCATGCTCCACCTTCATGACATACGTGTCGGGCTGAACGGCGACAAGGATGAAGGCTCCGGTTTCATTGCTGGTTGTGGTCCGGCTTTCCCGGGTGGTTGCGCTGGTGATGGTCACCTTGGCGGCGGGAACGACTTGACCGGAAGGATCCGTAACGGTGCCGCTGACGGTACCGGTAACGGTCATTTGCGAGAATGCCGGCACGCACGAGAGCGCGGCAAGTAGGGTGGAAACGAGCAGGGCGTTCCTGAGATACGTGAGCATTACGGCCTCCTAACGTCGAGCGAGCGGACTCCGCTGGCGCAGCCGGGCAGGGTCAGGAAGTTCCTGCGTATGGCGGAGACAAGACCATCAAAATCACCGAAGCTTATCGCTATAGGTAACGATATTATAATGATCTTCCGATGGTGTCAAGGCCGCTAGAACAGTTTAATCCGGAGGAATTTCCGGGGGTTTTCGCGAAACTCCTTCGTGGTGACCTGGAGTTCCCCGGCCATTCCCCGCAGGTTGTCGTAGGCGGCCGATGTGGTGAGCGCCGGTCCCGCGTTGAACTGGTCCACCTGGCGGATGATGGCGGCCACCTGCCGCGTCCAATCGTCATAGGAGCGCTCCCCGGTCATGATTTCGGCGCCGTGGAGGTTGCGGATGGAGCGCCGCAGGCCGGCGATCTGTGCGAGCGCCTCCTCATGCTGCCGGGTATCGCGCAGCAGAGCTCCGCCGGCTCCCTGCCCCGATTGGAGGCGTGCCAGGCTTTCGTCCAACTGGCGCAAAGGCTGAGAGACCTTGCGGTAGAGGGAGTCCGTGTAGAGCGCCTGGCCGACGGCCGTGGTGGTGTCGGCGGCGACGTGGATGCCGCGCTGCAACTCGGTGACCTTGCGGCGCAGGTCGTTGTAGATGGTCTCGCCCATGATGAATTCACCGAGCGGGCTTCTGCCCTGCTCGATGTCGTCGAGCAGGACCTCGATCACGTGGAGACGCTGCTGAAACTGGGCGAGATCCAGGCGCTGCATCAAATCTCCGGAGCCTTTGAACTGGAGTTCGCCGCCCGGCAAGAGGTGCCTGGCGCCGGATCCGCTGGTGACATCGACGAACTTATCGCCGATGATGGTATCGGAAGTGGTCTCAGCGGTGGCATCATCGGTAATGCTGGTCAGGCGGTGGCGCTCAATGCTCATGGTGACTTTGACCACGCGATTGGGCTCATTGGAGCCGGAAAGCTCCACCAGGGTGACCTTGCCGACGCCAATGCCATCCACGCGCACCGGAGAGCCAGCCGCCACGCCGGTGGCATCCGGCAGGTACAGGTAGATAAGAGTCCTGGGCTCAAAGAAGGTGCCCCCGGTGAGCAGGAAAGCCACCGTCCCCAAGATCAGCAGTCCCGCCAGAATCACGGCGGAAGCGCGAAACTTCGCCCAATTCACCTGCTGAGGGGACGGCATTCACTTCGGATTGTACCGCGAGCGATGTGGCCGCGCGGGTTACAATGAAAGCGTCTGGATAGAGAGGTAATCGGATGCCATCACTTGGTTTCCCGGAACTGCTGGTGGTCCTCGGGATCGCCGTGCTGCTTTTCGGGGGGAAGAAAATCCCGGAGTTGGCCAAAGGGCTGGGCGAAGGGATTCGCAATTTTAAGACTGCGTTGAAAGGCGATGCGGAAAAGGCGGATGCCGCCGCGGATGTCCCCGAGGTGGTCAAAGTGGAAAAAGTCTAGGGGCTAGCGTGGCGCTTGGGCGACAGGCGCGGCAGCCGCCGCACTGGCCGTTCAGCCCACAATCGACGCACCGCCGCCCGGCAACCCTGTTGTTACTACGAAAACCGGCCGATATGTGGCAATGTGAGGAGCCGTGTACTCGTAATTGCCGCAATATTGATTGCGTGGAACGCTCGGGGTTCGGATGAGACTCCGTCAGGCGTCGGGAAATTGAAGGACCTCGGGATTGAGGACCTGCTGGAGGTGAAAGCCGTTTCGGCGGTGCGACACGACCAGCGCCAACTCGATTCTCCGCGCGCCATGTCGGTGATCACGGGCGAGGAACTGCGCAGGAAGAACTTCCGAACCGTACCAGAAGCCCTCAACGAACTGGTGGGCGTGACGGTACAGGAGACGAACTACGGCGGAGGATCTCCGATCATTCATGGCATGGTGGGTAACCGGATCCTCATCCTCGTGGATGGCGTGCGGCTCAATAGCGGCTACTACCGGCTGGGCCCGAATCAATACCTAAACACCATCGACATCGGCCAGGTGGAGCGGATCGAGGTGATTCGCGGACCTGGCAGCGTGCTGTACGGGTCGGACGCGCTGGGGGGCGTGATCCATGTCATTACCAGGGCACCGCACCCGGAAGAGTCCGCTCACGCCGTTTCGGGCGAGCTGTTTACGCGTTTCTCGAGCGCCGATCGGGGGGTGAGTGCCCGGGCGCGGCTGACGGCCGGCTGGAAGAACCTGAGTGCCACCGGTGGAGTGAGCGGCAAGAATTTCGGAGATCTACGCGCGGGGCGCGGAACCGGACAGGTTGCCCACTCGGGCTACGGCGAACTGGATGGCGACATGCGTTTCGCGTATGCGCCGAGCGACCGGCAGCGTCTCACGTTCTCTTTGGCGCGGGTGCGCCAGAGCGACGTCTGCCGAAGCGACTTGATGCTCTCCGGCGCCAATCTGGAATACTGTTGGGACCCGATGCAGCGCGACGTGGCGCAACTCACGTATCACCTGGACAGAGCCGCTCCGCACGTGGACTGGCTGGAGGTTCGCGGCCGGTACGAGACGCAGATGGAGAATCTGCGCACGGTTTCGGCAGCATCTCCAGCCGTGCGATCCCATTACTTTGACCGGACCAATACGCGGGGCGTGGCGCTCGATATGGGTTCCCACCTGGGGTCGCGCCACGTGCTGACCTATGGCTTCGATATCGACCGCGACGGCATGACCAGTTCGCGCGAAGACTTCAATCGGACTACAGGGGTGATCCGTCCACTTCCGGGCAACGTCCCCAACGGCGGCACTTATGACAACCGGGCGGTGTTCCTGCAGGACGAGGTTCAGGTGCTCGGCCCGCTGGCTCTGAATCTCGGTGCCCGGTACACGACAGTGGGGATCCATGGCACGCTGAATGACCCCGGCACTGGTACAGTGAGCATCACGAACGACCTTCGGGATCTCACCGGAAGTGCGTTTCTCTCGGTCCGGGCGGGGGCGCACACCAGATTCCACCTGGGTTTCTCGAAAGGCTTTCGAGCCCCCAATCTCAATGACGAGGGATTCGTGGGAGTCTCCGGGGCTCGTTTTGAGATTCCCAACCCGGCGCTGAAACCGGAGAAAAGCGGCACTTGGGAAACCGGACTGAAGTTCGGCCACCGCAAGTTCAGCGGCACCGCGTCCTACTTCCTGAGCAACTATCGGGGATTGATCGACCGCGTCCCAGCCACCTTCGCCGGCCTGCCATTCCTGGATTTGAACGGCAACGGCGTAGCGGACAAAGGGGAACTCAATATCTACCGGCGCGACAACATCGGCAGGGCCCGGATATTCGGCGGAGAGGTGGAGGCGGAATGGCGTGTCGTGGATGCCGCTACGATGTTTGGCAATATCACGTGGACGCACGGGGACGATACGGCAAACCGGACCCCGCTGACGCGAATTCCTCCCTTAAAGGGAATCTTCGGCCAGCGCTGGAGGCACCGCAGCGGTGGCTGGCTGGAAGCCTATACGGCCCTGGCCGGCGCGCAGCACCGGCTGTCGCCTTCGGATCGATCCGACCCGAGAATCCGTCCCGGCGGCACGCCGGGATTCGCCACGGCCAATCTGCGGGGCGGTGTGCCGATCAAAGGGTTGGGCACGGTCACCATCGGGCTCGAGAACTTGACGAACAAAGCATACCGCTGGCACGGTTCCGGAATCGATGCACCCGGCAGGAACCTGGTCCTGGGCATCTCGCGCTCAATACCATGATGGCTCCAGAGTTGGCTTTCATGCGCATGCTACTGCTAGTCCCGGTATTTGCCTGGAGTTGCGGCATGTGCGCCGTCGCGGAGATTCGGCCCGCGGCCGCCCCGGAGTACGCCATCAAAGCGGTCTTTCTCTACAACCTGGTCAAGTACACGGATTGGCCGCCCGCATCGCCGTTGTCCGACCCGAGTGCGCCCATCGTGCTGGCGGTGATTGGGGACGATCCGTTTGGCGCCGCGCTGGACGAAGCGGTTCGCGACCGAACGGTGCGCGGGCGGCCCATTGTGATCGTGCGAACGAGCGATCTGAAAGCGCTCAAGAGCGTTCATGTGGCTTTCATCTGCGCCTCCGAGTCAGGCCGGGCGGGCGAGTTAGTCAGCAGCCTGGCCGTTCGCTCCGTTCTCACGGTGGGCGATACGGAGAGCACTGCCCGTGCGGGCGCCGCGGTGAACTTCATCATGGTGCAAGGCAAAGTCCGATTCGATGTGAACCAGGCCGCGGCCAAACGCCGCAACATCGAACTGAGCTCTCAACTATTGAAACTGGCGCGGCGTGTACTGGAGCCGGAAGGCTGAGATGGACACGCCCCGGAATTCTCGAATTCGGACCAAGCTGACCGTTTCGCACATGATTAGCAGCATGATCGCGCTCTCGCTGGCTTGCGGGGCCTTCGTGGTCTGGGAATACGTGATGTACAAGTCCGCCTTGCGCGATACGGTTGCCACACAGGCGCAGATTGTTGGGGCGAACGCCACCTCCGCACTGCTGTTCGGGGATGCGCGGTCCGCCGCCGAGACCCTCGCCGCCCTGCGCGCGGAACCCTCAATTGAGCGCGCCTATATCTACGATCGCTCGGGCCAGGTCTTCACTCGATATACCCGCGATCGCGCAAACGCGCCGGCCGACCCTCGGCCGGCGGAAAACGGCGAGCGCTTCGAGACGAGCCGCATGATCCTGACGCGGGCACTTGTCTCTGAAGGCGAGGCGGTGGGAAAGATCTGCCTCTACGCGGGTTTGGATGCTTTGCGCCACCGTCTGTTTGAATTCCTCGGAATTGCCGGACTGGTGTTGGGCGTCGCGTTGCTGGCGGCACTGTTGACATCCCGCCGGCTGCAACGGCGAATTTCGGACCCAATTCTGGAGTTGGCCCGGGTGGCCCAATCCATCTCCGACAGCAAGGATTACTCCATCCGGGTAAGGCTGGATAGCGACGATGAACTGGGGATACTCGGCGAACGATTCAATACCATGGTGGAGCAGACATCCCGCCACACGCATGAGTTGATGCGGCTCAACCAGGAACTCGCCGAGGCAAAGGAAATAGCGGAGGATGCCGCCCGGCTGAAGGGCCAATTCCTGGCCAACATGAGCCACGAAATCCGCACGCCGATGAACGGGATCCTGGGCATGACCGACCTGGTGCTGGACACGGGTCTGAGTGCCGAACAGCGGGAGCTTCTGTCAATCGTCAAGACT
>JAPKZC010000787.1:2518-2915 GCA_026394025.1 Candidatus Solibacter sp. | reverse complement strand
TGCGCGGACACTCGCCATCCGGGCCGAAGACAAGGGGCTCGAATTGATCTTCCGGGTGGCGCCGGACGTGCCTGCAACAGTTGTCGGAGACCCTAACCGGCTGCGGCAGATTCTGATCAACCTGGTTGGCAATGCCATCAAGTTCACGTCTGAAGGCGAAGTGTCGGTATCGGTCTCGCGCTGTGCCGCCTCGGAAACAAGCACGCTCGCGTTTGAAGTGAAAGACACCGGCATTGGCATTCCAACCACCCAGCAGAAGTACATTTTCGAAGCCTTCGCTCAAGCCGATGGTTCCATGACCCGCGAACACGGGGGGACGGGCCTGGGCTTGTCCATTTCCTCCCAACTCGTGCACATGATGGGCGGGACGCTGGAGGTGGAAAGCACCCCGGGAGTG
>JAPKZC010000787.1:0-2491 GCA_026394025.1 Candidatus Solibacter sp. | reverse complement strand
GGGAGTGGGCAGCGCCTTCCGGTTCACTGCCGAAATTGAGCTGCCGGGCGACGGATGCGAATCGGACGTCACCGCGCCGGAACTTCACGGCGTACGCATCCTGGTGGTGGACGATAACCGAACCAATCGCGATCTCTTTGCAGAACTGCTGCAAGCCTGGGGCGCACGGCCGTCTCTGGCGGACGGAAGCGATTCCGCGACCACACTGCTGGAACAGGCATTTGTGGAAGGCCGCCCGTTCCGCTTTCTGCTTCTGGACGCGGGACTACCGGGTTCGGCCGCCTTCCACCTGGCATCCACCGCCCGAAGCCATCCAGGATTGGCCGGTGAAACGGTGACGATGATGGGATCTCGCGAGCTATCCCAGAAGCAAGAGCATTTCCGCGCTCTTGGGGTTGCACTGCAACTGACCAGGCCGGTGTTGCCGGGGCCACTGCTGGATGCACTCAGGCAGGCTCTCAGCGGCGAGGTCCCCAGCGCTTCGGTTTCCCAGTTGACAGAGAGCCGACCGCCGGTGGCCCCGGCGCAAGCCCTTCGCATTCTGATTGCCGAAGACAACCTCACGAATCAGACGCTGATTACGCGGGTCCTATCGAAATGGGGCCACGAACCTCAGATTGCCGCCAACGGCCAGGAAGCCGTCGACCTCTGGGGGCGGGAAGCCTTCGACCTCATTCTGATGGATCTGGAGATGCCCGTGATGGGAGGGGTCGAAGCCACAAGAGTTATTCGCAGCCGGGAAAACGGTCCAGGGCACCACATCCCGATCTTCGCCCTCACCGCGCATGTGCTGAACAATATTCGCGAACAGTGCGCGCAGGAAGATATGGACGGCTACCTTTCCAAGCCGCTCCGCCTGGCGGAACTGCGCGCGGCCATCGAAGGCATTACAGTGCAATCCTGTTGAGTTAATCGCACGGGTGCGAGACCTGCTAATGTATGAACTCTGTAGAGCTCGGCATTACAGAAGCCCACGGAGAGAAACGTTGAAGGTCCGCGCCCGCAAATTTGAAGGCCGCTGCGCCAGGCATAAGCGGTACAACCCAGCCGTCGATGGGCCCGGCGCCATCCGGGGCGGCTGCCCGCGATGCCGCCTGCTGTTGGAGATCTGGGAAGCGTCGCTGTGTTTGAACGGCCTGATTCGCAGTTTCGACCCCAAGTACGACGATCTGAAGCGTCCGGTAGAGAAGGCGCCGGCGGTGGACCCACGGCAGATGAGTCTGATCGATTAGGGTGCGAGGCAAAGGCTTGTCTGAGCTCTGCTCGGAAGGCAGGCCGGGAGGCCTGTTCCACAGGCTACGAATCCAGTGCGCGGACTACGATCCAGGATTTTTCGAATAGGCTGAGGCGGACGCGGCGCGAGAAGACATCGTAATTCATCTACTCCCGCCTGCTGGAACGCATCGAAGCCAAACGTTCCAGGCGGCATAGAGCGAACGCCTCGGCCACTCGTCTGTGGCCACCACCGCCGCCATCTACAGCCACGCGATCCGCGGCAAGGACCGGGCCGCCGCCCAGGTTTGGGACGACCTCATGGAGCAGGCGCGGGGGGAGAAGGCGGCGGGCGTGAACTGAGGAGCCGGTAGGGAGGATAGCGCAACCAGAACAGAAAAACCGGGGAAACCAGAGTAAAATGAGACTGTGGAGAAAGTCGTCCGCGTTTTTGACACCTTCGAAGCAGCCGAAGCCGCGGACGCCCTTTCCCGCGCTCAAATGACCCCCCAGCAGCGGGTCGACATTTTCTTCGAACTGCGAGAGCGAGCCCACCCCGATGCCTTTAAGCAGGGATTTGCGAGAGTTTATCGAGTGCTTGAACTCGAACGAAGTTGAGTACTTGGTCGTCGGTGCGCTCGCCGTTTCCTGGCACGGATTTCCCCGCTACTCCGCCGATATCGATTTCCTGATTCGCCCCAGCAAAGCCAACGCGGAACGCGTTCTGCGGGCAATTGCCCAATTCGGGTTCGGCAGCCTCGATATTTCCACCGCCGATCTGACGGTCCCAGGAAAGGTGATCCAGTTAGGCTTCGAGCCAAACCGCATTGACTTGATGACGTCCGTCACCGGTGTGACCTTCGACGCTGCATGGGATGACCGGTCCCCCGGACTCCTCGATGGCCTGCCCGTCAATTTCATCGGGCGATCATCTCTCCTCCGTAACAAAGACGCCACTGGCCGCGCCAAGGACCGCATCGACGCCGAGGAACTCCGGAAGCAGAAACCACCGACGTAGCTTTCGCTCCCTGTCAACGCTGGCTGGTCCGCGTGACGTGGCATGATAGGGACATGCCGAAGGCCCTGGCTGTCGAAGGGTTCTCCTTGGCCATCGAGTATTACCGCGAAGAGGATGGGCGCTGGCTGGCCGATATTGCAGCGCTACCCGGCGTGACAGCGTACGGCCGTACCAAAAAGCAGGCCACCGCGGCCGTGCAGGCCTTGGCACTGCGCCTGATTGCCGACCGTCTGGAGCTCGGCGAAGCATGAGGTCCCTCGC
>JAPKZC010000426.1:14450-15109 GCA_026394025.1 Candidatus Solibacter sp. | reverse complement strand
GGGAGTAAGCTGCATAAGGGGTTGCCTCGGTAATCGGTTTTGTTTAGCGACAACAGATTACCGCAGCGCAGCCCCTTTTTAACAATTTTCTTCAGATTTGTTTTGGCTGCCTTCCTGCCCCCCGAGTTTTGCAAGTGGCTCCGGTGAACGAGCGGGGCTCCAACCCGTTCTAGTGGATAGCCAGGCGGGAGCGAGGCGGCAAGTGCGTACCCGTCCGACCTTTTCGGTTTGTATGAGCCCGCTTTCCTCCAACACCCGCAGGTGCTGGACCACGGCGGCCAGCGTGATGTGGAGGGGCTCCGCCAGCCGCGAGACCGTTATGGGACCTTGGCTGAGCTTCTCCACAATTGCCCGGCGGCTGGGATCGCCAAGGGCGTGGAAGACGCGGTCGATACCGGGTTTCTTGCGGTGCATTAGAACGCGCCGTCGAGCGTCGCTCAGTGACTAGCGTGGGAACTCCCCGGTCAAGTGTTCGAGAAGCTTGAGCCACCCCGCTTCACGCATTTCAACAGCATCGGCGCCAATATGCATCTACTGCACATGTGGAGGCAAGCAATGTACGGACCCCGCCTTACCTTGACCGGCTGACCGGCGGAAACCGTTGAAATATCGAGGTGATCGACCTGGGCATGGGAGTGCTTTATCTGTGGTATGACCAT
>JAPKZC010000426.1:0-14440 GCA_026394025.1 Candidatus Solibacter sp. | reverse complement strand
TGACCATCTACTATCGGCGAGGCGCAATGGTTGCCGGCGTCGCCGCGCTAGCGGCGATCTGGTGCGCCGTTCTGCCGCCAATCACGCAGAATCCTCTGTATCACTCCTTCGCGGACGGGCGGACTTTTCACGGCATGCCGAACTTCTGGAATGTGATTTCAAACATCCCGTTTTTCATTGTGGCGTTGTGTGGCATCAAGACCCTGCGTTCGGGCATGGCGTTTGTGGAGCCCTGGGAACGGGTCGCGTACTGCGTGTTGCTGGCAGGAACGGCCGTCACCGGCGCCGGCTCGATTTATTACCATCTCCAGCCGGATAACCCGCGCCTGTTCTGGGACCGGCTTCCGATGACGGTGGTTTTCATGTCCCTGGTGGCGACCACAATCGGTGAGCGGGTTCGCATGGACGCCGGGAGGCGGTTGTTGTTTCCCCTGGTTCTGCTGGGGCTGGGCAGCGTGCTTTACTGGCGATTCTGCGGCGATCTTCGGCCTTACGGCCTGGTTCAGTTCGGGTCACTGCTCGCCGTGCCGGCGCTGCTCGCCGTGTTTCCACCACGATACTCCGCGGGGCGCCGGGTTTGGTGCACGGTCATCCTATACCTGCTCGCCAAAATAGCGGAGTTTCTTGACCACGAGATCGCATCGGTGGTGGCCACGGGCGGCCATCCCTGGAAGCCCTTTGCCGCGGCTGGTGCAGTCTTCTTCTACGTAAGCGCAGTCGGCTGCCGGCGGCCGCTACAGGCACCGCCGGCGCCACCTGGGCGGCCGCCATTTCCGGGCGCCCTGGTTCGTCAGGGAGCGAGCCAATGAGAATTCTGCTGATACTCCCGGCCGGCGAGAATGTGCGCGTCACGTCCGCGCGGCCGGAAGTGCCGAAGCGGGCGATGCTGCGATTCAGTGTCCTCTCCCTCACGGTGGTGGCAGCGTTGACGCCGCGCCGGCATGAAGTCCGGATAGTTGATGAAAACGTCGAGCCGATTGACTTCGCCAGTGACGTAGACCTGGTGGGAATCACCTTCATGACGGCCCTGGCGCCGAGAGCGTACGAGATCGCCAGCCGGTTCCGGGCGCGCGGCATCTTCGTGGTTGGCGGTGGATTCCATCCCACGCTTTGTTCCGCGGAAGCTGTAGAACACCTGGACGCTGTGGTTGTGGGCGACGCCGAGGGAGCCTGGGAGCGTCTGTTGCAGGACGTGGAAGCGGGCCAGGCGCGCAAGGTGTACGCGGGCGAAACCTGCCCCCAGCGGGAAATGCGAACGCCGGTTCCGCGCCGCGATCTGCTGGCGCCTACCGCGAAATACTATGTCACTATCAATGCCGTGCAGACCGGGCGGGGTTGCCAGCATGCGTGCCGGTACTGCTCGGTCACGGCGTTTCACCAACAGCAATACCGGCAGCGGCCGGTCGCGGAGGTGATCGCGGAATTGCGCGGAGTGCCGCGTGACTTCATCTTCGTTGACGACAACATTGTGCGCTCCCCGGAGTACGCCCGCGAATTGTTCCGGGAGATGCTTCCCTTACGCAAGCACTGGGTTGGGCAATGCTCGATCGAGATTGCGGACGATGCGGAATTGCTGCAATTGGCACATACAGCGGGATGCCGCGGCCTGTTCATAGGCATCGAGACGGTGAACCAGGACAACCTGGCATCGGTGGGAAAGCAGTTCAACGACAGTGACCGCTACGGCGTCCGCTTGCGAAGGATACGGCGCCAGGGAATTGGAGTTGTGGCGGGCATGATAGTGGGGCTCGATAAGGATGAGCCGGGGATATTCGAAAGCTGCCTGGGTTTTCTACAGCGGCAGAGGATCGACGCACTCCAACTGAACATCTTGACGCCGCTTCCAGGGACGCCGCTGTTCCAGGATTTGCAGTGCACGGGCCGCATCACCGACCGGCGTTGGGATCTCTACGACTTTCGGCATGTGGTGTTCCAGCCCCGCCGAATGACAGCCGTGCAGTTGCAGGAAGGTTCGGATTGGCTCTATTCGCAGTTCTATCGGGCGGACCGCATCCTGGTCAGGTTCGTCCGAACCTTGTACACCTGTGGATGGATCCCGGCGCTATTCGGCTTGAAGCTGAACCTCACGTATCGGTATGATAACCGGCGGGAGGGCATCCACGGACGCAATCCCGCGGGAGACTGAACGCTTCCAGCGAGGAACCGCACGCCGGACCGAACGCAGGGTCCCTGCGATCTGAGTTGGGCCTCAGCGAAGCCAGTCCTTCTCGGTTTGTGGCAGCTTCGGGTCCCGTAGTATTGCCTGGCTGAGCATCTGTTTCCCCAACACCGACTGACCGGCCTTGACGTACGTTATGGCAAGGCGAAACTGCCGTTGCACCGAAGGCTCCTTGTCCGCCGCAGCTTTCAGTAAGGGGATAGCGGCATCATAGGCTCCTCTCCGGAAGTGAATCCACCCCAGGGTGTCCTTTATGGCAATATTGTCCGGGGAAAGTGCCAGAGCCTTGACTCCGAGAGCAACCGCCTCTTCCGGATCCTCCGGCGCGCGAAGGTATGCCAGGTTGGTAAGCGCAAGAATATTGGAGTCGTCGATCTCCAGAACGCGGCGAAACCGGGCGATGGCGCCCGGCGGGTTCCCGCGCGACTGCTCTAAGCCGGCCAGCATGAGGAGAGCGGTGATATTAGCGGAGTCCAGGCGAACAATCGCCTCCAATCGCTCCCGGGCCGCATCGGTCCGGTTTTCGCGGCGGTCGAGTTCGGCCAGCGCGAAATCGGCCTCGAGAAAGGCCGGATCGGCCGAGTTGGCTGCTTCCAGGGCTATCCGGGCCTCCGCTGGTTTGGCATGGTCCATGTACCAGCGACCCAGCAGGGTCCGCAACACCGTGGATTTGGGATGCGCCTCGACAAGTTCCTGTAACCGCGCCTCAGCTTTGTCGGGCTGACGCAACGCCACGTAGCTCGACACCAGAACCATGGCCGCTCGGGTGTCTTCCGGGCTCTGGCGAAGTACTTCCTCGGCGCTGGCGCGGGCGCCGGCATAATCCTTCTCCATGGAACGGGTGAGCGCGTCCTGTAAGACGAGTTCCGGGTGCCGGATGGTGGGCAGGAGTTGGTTGAGTACGCTGCGCAATTGCTTGACATCCTGCTGTGCGAGGAGGACCCAGTTCCTGGCCAGGATCCAGGATGCGGTTCGCTGCTGCTGTGCGGGAGCTGCATCCAGCGCTTGGAGAGCAGCCTTGGTTTCGCCGGCGGCCAGGTGGGTTTTCGACAAGGCAATTCTGGCGGATGAATGGTTCGGGTCGAAACGCAAGGTCTCGGCCAGTTCGTTGCGCTCAACCCGCACCTGCCTTTGGGCCCTGTAGACCGCGGACAAGGCGTAATGGGTCTGCGCCGAGTTGGGCGTAGTACGAAGGACCTCCCGAAGATCGGCTTCCGCTTCGGGAAGCTTCGCGGAACGGAGACTCAGCAAGCTCCTCTGATAAAGCGCCGGGGTGTCCTTTGGGTTTTTCTTCAACGTGGCAGCCAACAGATCTTCGGCCTCTTTGGTTTGGTTCTGCTCCACATACCAAGCGACCAGCAAAGTCCGGGCTGCGCGGTCCTGCGGGTCTTTGGCGAACAGTGCACGGAGTTCGGCGAGGGCATCCTGTTGCTTGCCCTGGCGATACTGGAAGCGCGCGTGGACGAGCCGGTATTTCGGATCGGCAAGCGAGGCGAGCGTGCGGTAGGTCTGGTCGGCCTCCCGCCATCGTTTTCCGGCTACCTGGACCATAGCCAGATCGGTGAGCGCGGCACCATCCTGGGGATCGAGCCGGACTGCGCGAAGCAGTTCAGGCTCGGCCTGGTCCACCTTGCCAAGAAGCAGGTATAGCTGGCCCACTGCTCGTGCGGCGGCTGCCGATTGCGGATCGTCCGCGGCGGCTTTGTTGAGGATCTGCTCGGCGCCGGCGAGATCATTCCGGGCCAGCCGCATACGCGCGAGGGTGACGGCGGCGTGCATGTGCGAGGGGAACTTCTTGAGGGATTCTTCCAGCCGCTTCTCGGCGTCCCCGGTTTTGCCCAGCCGAAATTCCGCGTTTGCCAGGCGATCGATCACATCCGGGTCGTCGATGGATTCCGCGAGGATTTGCTGAAGCCGCGAAGCGGCTTCCTGAAGCACCTCCTTCTTCTGGCTCGACAGCATCAGCTCCGCCAATTTCATTTGAGCTTTTGAGAGCTTTGGGTTGAGCTCGGTGGCGGTTCGCAGAGAGCGCAGCGCGTCGCGCCCCAATCCGGCCTGCGAGAGAGCGAGCCCCAGGTTGTAATGTGCGTCCGCGCTACGTGGCGCGAGCTTGACTGCGTTTCGGAACTCGAGGATGGCACGGGAGTAGTCTTTGGCGTCCATCCGCGCTTGACCGGCCTTGAGATGCCGGGCGGCTGCCTCCTCGGGGGATCTGGAACAACCCACGATGGTGAGACTGGCGACAACGACGGCGAGGGGAACGACGCGCATGGAGCGGGCTTGGTGCATAACCAGAGGGCCTGAGCAATTCTGGTGCCGTGAAACAGGGGCACGCTTTCCATGGGGAAGACGCGTGTCACAGGGATATTGCTCCCAGAGTTTGGGAAACTGTCCCACGAAATCCCTCGTAGATATCTGACAGAGGGCTACCCAAGTTATTGCGGTGCAACGGTTTATCGTGATGGTTCAGTTTGGATGTAAAACTGCACAAGGAGCAGCCGCTGTTCTCTAGGAGGGGTGTAATGAAGAACTATCTCAGTCGTGCGCTTACTGTAAGCGCGCTGACTCTACTTGGCGTCGCTGCTCACGCAGCGTGCCTGACCAATAATGCGGACGCAGTCGGCGCACCTGTTTTCGGGGCAACCGTGGGGACATTTGTCGGTTTGGGTATTGATCCCAACGTCACGTGCATTGAAAACACGCTGTGGACCAACCCAGCCAATTTCGCCCTTGGAAGCTACGTTAAGGGTGCTGAGGGCTTTGGGACGGGGGTTGATAATACGGTCCTGGGGTCCTACAATGGCGCCGGTTCCCTTGCCGCCAACGCTAACGCGCTCGATCACGCCTGGGTGCAAGATACATCGGCCAACGCGAATCCTGGCGGTGCCGTGGGTAGTGGTCCTTCGAACGGAATCGTGTGGGACTTGGGAGGCCAGGCAAACCAGGCAGCCATCTTTGTATTCGTGGATCACGGCCCGGTTCCCGGAGAAGTCCTGGAAAACACGGTATGGCTGTCGAACAACCCGAATGCCGCCGATGGGGGCTGGACGCAAGCGAGCCTGGTTCACGTTTACGGAGATGGATGGTCCCCGGGCGCGAACGTTTCCGATGGTTTTGTGGCGGTATACCAATTGGCCGGTGGCGCGACATTCCGGTATGTTTCGGTTACCTGGGGTGGACCGGGTGCGGTCACACGGGATGGCGACAATGAAATCGACGCGGTCGGTGGTTTGACCGAGCAGGGCACGGGTGTCGGTTCGGTTCCCGAGCCGGCGAGCATCCTGTTGCTGGGCACGGCATTCGCGCTCGCGGGAGGCGCCATGCGGCGCCGTCGCGCAGCCAGAGCCTAAAGCAGGATCGCACAGAGCGATTTAGAAAAGCGGTTTACTTAAGTACGGCGCCAAACTCAATCTTGAGGCTGGCGCCGTTTTTGTGTCTGCGGAGTACTTACGCGGGAAGAGGCTTTGCATGTTTAGGGGGAGCCTCCGCGAGTTTCCGGCGGCGGGCTTGCGAGGCAGGAGACAGATCGGGCGCAGCCCGGGCAAGCCGGTCCGCGTGGCGCGTATGAGGGTTGAAAGCGGTGGTTACTTTCGGGAGGCTGCGGCGGCTGCCTTCTGTTGAGCTTTCTTTTCCTTGCGGGGTAAACGCGACTTGCCGCTCTTGGCAAGCTTGGGGATCTTGACGAATCTGGGAGGGGTTGCCGGCTTGACCGCTACCGCCGCGGGCGCGTCGACCACTTCGCCATCATCTTTCTTCTTCTTCTTATCTGCCATAAATATCCTCGTAGACTACGCCAGCCTCCCGGCTGGAGGGGTCAGGTGGGCAGCGTGGCGGATCCGCAATTATGCGGCAACTATTTGATTCTTCTGGGTTTGAGCAGAAGTGGTTGGCGGAAAGTGCCGATGGAGGTAGTTCTGGATCTGTACTTTCTGGCTGGCCAGAACGACCCGTCCCCACCGGATATCACCGGTACTCACGTTGTATTCACCGACAACATAGGAGTTGGTTGTCAGCACAGAAATCGGCCCATCCGGCTTATTTCGCAGACAGTAGTACAGCTCGTTAATCGTTTGGGGACCCTGCATCTCACTACTATAGCAGGAATTAGGCGCAAAGTGAGAGGGGATGACCGGCGGAAGGCCGGTCCCACTCAACCCCGTTTAATTGCAGGTCGATGCCCGATTCAGCTATTTAGGTCTGTTTTGCTTGAACTTGCCGCACCTTTGGGTGAAACTGGACCAAAATGGGCATTAATATCGGTCTGGACATCGGGGCAATCAGCCTTAAGCTTGCCGCCTTGGGTAAACCGGCGGACCGGGCGACGCTGGAAGCGGTTTGCGGGGCGCATCCGGAGTTCCGCCTGATCTCGCTAGACGACCGTCCGCTGCTGCTTTCCGATTACCGCCGCATCTCAGGCAGCCCGATCCAATCCACCTACGACCTGCTGCGCGAGCTCTACGAGATCATCCCAGAGGATCGCGTGGAAGGCATACGGGTGACGGGCAGCGGCAGCCGGACCATCGCCAAGGTGCTGGGCCTGTTTTTCGAGAACGAATTCAAGGCAATTGCGCGCATGATCGCGGCCTGGTACCCGCAGGTGCGCACGGTGTTCGAACTGGGCGGCGAGAGTTCCAAGTACATTAGGCTGGAAAACGGCGGGATCCAGGATTACGACCGCTCGGGGGAGTGCGCGGCCGGCACCGGGTCGTTTCTGGACCAGCAGGCGCTGCGCATGCAGTATTCGGTGGAAGAGGTGGGCGACCTGGTGTGCAGCGCGGGTTGCGCGGCACGGATCGCGGGACGGTGCAGCGTGTTCGCCAAGAGCGACATGATCCACGCGCAGCAGAAGGGCTATTCGCCGGCTGAGATTCTGCGCGGGTTGTGCGATGCGGTGGCGCGCAACTTCAAGAGCGCGGTGGGGAAGGGGCGGCCTGTGGAAGCGCGCGTGGCGCTGATCGGCGCGGTGTCGCAGAATGCCGGCGTGGTGGGGGCGTTGCGCGAGGCCTTCTCACTCACCGCGGAACAGCTCTTCGTGCCCGAGGAATATGCCTGGTGCGGGGCCATCGGCACGGCGATTCTGGAGGCGGAGGAGCAGCGCAAACGTTCCATTCTGGATGTGCACCGCTTGCGGCAGCACGATGTGGAGGAGAGCATACAGGACACAAAGCCGCTCTCCACGGAGAACGTGGTGCAGTTGCGCGACCGGGTGGGGATGTATGTGCCGCCGGTCAATGATGGTCCGATCGCAGCCTACCTTGGCCTGGACATCGGGTCGGTATCCACCAACGTGGTGGTGATCGACGAGTTCGGCACGGTGATCCACGACGTGTATCTGCGCACGGCGGGGCGGCCGATCGAGGCGGTGCAGCAGGGACTGGCCGAAGTGGAGCGCATCTGGGGCAGCCGGCTGAAGGTATGCGGCGTAGGGACCACGGGCAGCGGGCGCGAACTGATTGCCGAGTTTGTGGGCGCGGATGTGGTGAACGATGAAATCACGGCGCACAAGACGGGCGCGATCCACATCAGCAGCACACTGGGCGGCGAGCCGGTGGACACGATTTTCGAGATCGGCGGGCAGGATTCGAAGTTCATCTCGATCGAGAACGGCGTGGTAGTGGATTTCGCCATGAACGAAGCGTGCGCGGCGGGCACGGGCTCTTTCCTGGAAGAGCAGGCGGAGAAACTCGGGATCAGCATCAAGGGTGAATTCGCGCGGCTGGCGCTGAGCGCGCAGAACCCCACGCGCCTTGGCGAGCGCTGCACGGTGTTCATGGAACGCGACGTCACCGGGTGGATGCACAAGGGCGAGACGGTGCCGCATCTGGTGGCGGGTCTGGCGTACTCGATCGCGCTGAACTACCTGAATCGGGTGGTGCGCGGACGCAAGATCGGCAAGGTGATCTACTTCCAGGGGGGGACGGCGTACAACGATGCGGTGACGGCGGCGTTCGCCAGCCTGCTGGGGAAGAAGATCACGGTACCGCCGTACAACGGGGTGATGGGGGCAATTGGGATGGCGCTGATCGCGCGCCATTGGCACGTGGCGACGCAGGGGGAGAGCCGTTTCCGCGGCTACGATCTGCACAAGCTGGAACTCACGACGCGCGATTTCGTGTGCAAGGCGTGCAGCAACCTGTGCGACATGAAGGAATTCGTCATCGAGGGGCAGAAGAGCTTCTGGGGCGACAAGTGCTCCGACAAGTTCCGCAAGCCCTCGACGACGGGCCGCAAGCCGGTGATCGAAGATCTGTTCGCCTATCGCGAGGGGTTGCTCGAAGCGCTGCCCACGGTGGCGGGCGGGAAGTTCAAGATCGGCCTGCCGCGGGCCATGTCGATGCTGGACCGGCTACCGTTCTGGAAACGCTATTTCGCCGAACTCGGCCTGGAGACGGTGCTTTCGCCGGTGACCGATCCGCGGATTTCGGCGGGCGGCATCGAACTCTCGGTGGCGGAGCCGTGTTATCCGGTGCAGGTGGCACACGGGCATGTGCAGGCACTGACGACGGCGGGTGTGGACTACGTCTGGCTGCCCGTGATGGCGGACGCGGAGGCGGGCGAGGATGGCTGCGCGTCGCACTACTGCCCGTGGAACCAGACACTGCCGTGGGTGCTGAAATCGGCGCCGGGACTGGAAGCGCATGCGCCCACCTTCCTCACGCCCACTTTGCATTTCCGCCTGGGACCGGAGCAGATCAAGAAGGCGCTGGCCGAGACGATGCGGCGGTTGGGTGTGACCAGGCGCGCCAGCGACCGCGCGGTGGACGGCGCGTATACGGAGCAGCGCAAGTTCCAGGAACGCCTGATCGAGGCCGGACGCAAGGCTTTGGCCGCACTGGAAGCGAGCGGCGAGCCGGGGATCGTGCTAGCCGGGCGCGGGTACAACATGTACGATCGCGGGGTGAATTGCGACATCCCGCGCAAGCTGCGCCACCGCTACGGGGCCAACGTGATTCCGCTGGATTTCCTGGTAACGGGGAACGAGCCGCTCTCTGAACTGCACGCCAACATGTTCTGGCTCTCGGGCCGCAAAATTCTGGAGGCGGCGCGCATCGCCTCGGAAAAGCCCAACCTGCACATGATCTACCTGACCAACTTCAAGTGCGGGCCGGACAGCTACATCAAGCACTTCGCGCGGGAAGCTGCCGGTGCGCCGCTGCTGATTTTGCAGTTTGACGGCCACGGCAACGACGCCGGGTACATGACGCGCTGCGAAGCGTACCTCGACAGCAAAGGAATTCTGCGATGCTACCAATCTACGACGGAGACCTCGTCATCGAAGCCCCAAGCGATACCCCAGGCGGAGACCCAGACAACACCAACGACCACCCACTAAAGGGGAAGCGCATCTACATTCCGCCGATGGCGTATGGCAGCGCGCGGGCCTTCGCCAGCGCTTTCCGGGCGATTGGCCTGGAGGCCGAACCCACGCCGCCCTCCGACAACCGGACGCGCGAACTGGGTGCGCGCTACACGTCGGGCGACGAATGCTATCCGGCGAAGGTGACGGTGGGCGACTTCATGAAGGTGGTGGAGAATCCGGCCATTGATAAAAAGCGGATCGCACTTTTTATGCCGACGGCGCAAGGTCCGTGCCGGTTCGGGCAATACGCGCCGTACCTGCGGCAAATTCTGGACGCCAATGGGTACGCCGAAGTGGAGATTCTCTCGCCCACCAGCCAGAACGCGTACGATGGCCTGGGGACGCTGGCCGGCGCCTTCGTACGCACCGGCTGGCGCGCGCTGCTGGCCGCCGACCTCTTGCAGAAACTCCTGCTGATGTGGCGTCCTTATGAAGAGAAGCGCGGCGACAGCGAGCAGACGTATGAGGATTCGCTGGCCGATCTCTGCCGCACACTGGAGCAAACGCCCGCCGAGCCCGGCGTGCAGTTACAGGCGCTGCGCGATTGCATGGTGCGCTGCCGGGACCGTTTTCGCAGGCTGGAGGCGCGGCGTGACAAGTCGCAGCCACTGATCGGGACCGTGGGCGAGATTTTCTGCCGGCTGAACAACTTCAGCAACGACAACCTGGTGGCTGCACTAGAGCAATACGGCGCGGAGGCGTGGCTGAGCGATATCGTGGAGTGGATCTGGTACACCAACTCGGAGCACTTCCGGAAACTGAAGCTGGAAGGCCGGCTGTGGACGTTGGAGGCGCTGGGCGCGTGGGTGCGCAAGCGCGTGCAGAAGCACGACGAGCACGTGCTGGTAGACCCCTTCAAGGACGATTTCGTGGGCCGTGAGGAGCCCGATATCTACGAAGTGCTGGAATGCGCGCGTCCATATTTGCCGCGCGAGGGCGCGTTCGGGGAGATGGTGCTGAATGTTGGCAAGGTGGTGTACCTGGCGAAGAAGGGGGCGGCGGGAATCATCGACATCAGCCCGTTCACATGCATGAACGGCATCGTGTGCGAGGCGATTTATCCGCGCATCAGCCGCGATCTGGGCGGGCTGCCGATCCGCAATTTCTACTTCGACGGCACGCAAGCGGACCTGGATCGGGATCTGGGGGTGTACATGGAGTTAGCGCGGACGTACCAGAAGAAGGTGGCGTAAGGGCGGAAGGCCACTGGCGCATCCGGTCCACGATCTCCCGGCGCCGCTCTAACTCCTCAGAGGTGGGCGTACTTTCCGCCTATTTGGCAAGAAATCGCCGGGCATGTCTTTCCCGTCACGACCGGGCATTACCAGAGGCCGGTTTATAACTTTCTGAAGAGCTTGTCGAAGGCGCTGCGGGCGTCGTCGGCGTTGCGCGGCGCCGGGGGGCCGGAGTTGGTGGGTGAGGAAGGGGGCGGCGCCGAGGGGCCTGCCGTGCCGTCGCGCGCTACGGTCACCCGCGGTGTAAACGAAATGCAATCGTTGGCCTTGTCCTTCACGGGGATGCGCACCGGAATGGGCTTGAGGCACTGAAACCGCGTAGACGGCTCGAAATGGGAGCACTGTTTACAACAGTGAAGCTCCGCGTTGCACTTCGGGCAGTTGCCCGCCATATCCGTTTCCGGGGGCATGGTGGTGGCGCAGTTGAAACACCGCGAAGCGGCGACGTGCTGCACCAGTCTGGGGAGACGGGGGCCGGTCACGTCCAAGGGAGGACGCGGGCCCTGCGGTTTGGACCGGTCGTCGCGAAAGCTCTTGCTCTCGCCCGAGTCCATGTACCCGTTCTGTCTGTACTTGCGATCGCTGTCCATGGGGAAGTTACTCCGTGCTAATGAGGGAAAAGAACGCTTCTTAATTACGATCAGAACGTCGCGCGCCAGTCATCAAAATGCCGATCGCTCCCACGAGGCCGCGAGACAGACCCCGCGACAACAGTTGTGTCGTGGGATTACCAGAGGGGCTTGACGGGAATTCCGAAGGTTTAAGAAACAACAGGACGGAACCCGCCTCTGCTTCAAATACATATGTACCACGGAACGGACATGGTTTGCACGCCCATCCGCAAACGCCTACCCCAGCGAACTCCATTTCATCAAGCTGGCGCACGGGCGGGTGAGGGGATCGTCGTAGTGATTGGGGCTGACGCGCAAGGCGTAGCCCAGCCGTCCGGTACGTTCCGGAATGATGTCCCTGGCGAAGACCGCCGCCGCCCCCTGCTGCTCCACGAAGGGCAACACCATCACCTCGGTTTCTCCGAGGTGGCCATTGGAATCTACGCGGCCGATCACCACCTCCGCGCGCACATCGCTCGGAGCCAGACCCGCCAGATCGATGGCGGCGCGCAGGGTAACGGCCCTGCCGCTGTCCAGCGAACCACTTGGTCCGGGCCCGGCATCGACAAAGCGCACACGGTCCCACACCTCGCGGACGCGTGCGTTCCACAAGGTTTTTTCGCGGCTGAGGCTATAGTCCGCCTTGCGCATGCGCAAGTGACCGGAGTGGGCGGGCTCGTACAACTCGGTCATGTACTCGTGCACCATGCGGCGGCAATCGAAGGCTGGGCTGATGTGAGTGAGGGATTGCTTGACGCGGCGCATCCACTCGCGCGGCGTCTGTTCGCGGCGCTCGTAGAACATGGGGACGATTTCATTTTCGAGCAGGGAGTAGATGGCGCTGGCGTGGAGTGCGTCCTGATCGTCGCTGTAAGTCTCGCGTTCGCCGATGGCCCAGCCGCCGGAGGTCTCGTAGGCTTCGTCGAACCAGCCGTCCAGAATACTGAGGTTGAGCACGCCGTTGATGGCCGCTTTCATGCCGCTAGTGCCGCAAGCCTCTTCACCGCGCCGTGGATTGTTGAGCCAGACGTCGACCCCCTGCACCAGTTCGCGCCCGACTTTCATATCGTAGTCTTCCACGAAGACGACGTGCTTCCAGAGTTCCGGATCGCGCGAAAGCAGCACTACCTCGCGGATATAGGATTTGCCGGGCTGGTCCTTGGGATGCGCCTTGCCGGCGATGACGATCTGCACCGGCATATCGTTATTCAGCAGGATGCGCTTGAGGCGCTCGACATCGCGGAATAGCAAGGTGGCACGCTTGTAGGTGGCAAAGCGGCGGGCGAAACCGATGGTCAATGCGTTGGGGTCCAGGACTTCGCCGCCGCGCCGCACTTCGAGCGAGGACGCCTGGCGTCGGAGCGCGGAGGAATGCTGGCGCGACCGCACGAACGAAACCAGGCGCCGCTTGCGCCGGCGGTGCGCCTCGAGCAGTTCCTCATCCGGAATGTCCTCGATCTGCCGCCAGGTGGCGGGGTCGTTGAAGCGCTCGCGCCAGTCCGGATCCAGGTACTGATCGTAGAGCAACGAGAGGTTGCCGTTCAGCCAGCTCGGCAGGTGCACGCCATTGGTGATCGACGTGATTGGCACCTCCCACAGCGGGAGTTCCGGCCACAAGTCGTGGAACATCTCCTGGGAGACCTCGCGGTGCAGACGGCTCACCGCGTTGCGGTACGAGGAGGTGCTGAGGGCCAGTACCGCCATAGAGAAACGCTCGTCGCGGTTGAAACAGTTGCGGCGCCCCAGCGCCATAAGCTGCTGGAAATCCACGCCGACTTCGGCGCAGTACCCGGAAAAGTAGTGGTACATTGTGCCGGGATCGAACAGGTCAATGCCGGCCGGTACGGGGGTGTGGGTAGTGAAAACGTTGCTGGCGCGGGCGGCCTCCAGGGCCTCTTCGAAGGAGAGCTTGTCATCGCGCATGTGGAGCCGGATCTGTTCCAGCGCGAGGAAGGCGGAATGGCCTTCATTCATGTGGAACACGGTCGGCTTGAGCCCCATGGCCTGCAATGCGCGCATGCCGCCGATGCCGAGCACCAGTTCCTGGCGGATCCGGGTGTCGATATCGCCGCCGTACAGGGAATCGGTGATATCGCGGTCCTGCGGCAGCACGTTTTCCGGAATGTTGGTATCCAGCAGGAACAGGGTGATGCGCCCGACGCCGAGCTTCCAGATTTGAATGAAGACATCGCCCGTGGGCAGTCTCACCGAGACCTTAAGATCCTGGCCGGCCGTATCTTTCACAGTTTCCAGCGGCAAAGTGTAAAAGTCGTTTATGGGATAGCGTTCCTGCTGCCATCCGTCGGGATTCAGCAGTTGCCGGAAATAGCCCTGCTGGTAGAGCAGCCCCAGACCAATCAACGGATAGTCCTGGTCGCTCGAAGACTTCAAGTGGTCGCCGGAGAGGATCCCCAGGCCGCCCGAATAGACCGGCAGGCACTCCGTAAGCCCGTATTCCGCGGAGAAATAGGCAATCAGTTTGCCATCGGCCGGCGCCGGACCCTTGCGCACCCGCGCATCGTAGGCGGCGCAAGCCGAACGATAGAGCGCCAGGTAGCGCGGATCGGCGGAGGCCCTTTGCAGTGTGGCCTGCGGGACGCGGCCCAGCATCAGCACCGGGTTGTACCCGCAGTCCCTCCACATCGCAGGGTCGAGGCGGCGAAACACGGAACGGATGATGGGTTCCCAACTCCAGAGGATGTTGTAGGCCAACTCCGTCAAACGAGACAACGAGTCAGGCAAGCTGGGGCGAACGAGAAATTCGCGGAGTGGCTGAATGTGAAACGGCATACCAGGGTAAAGTTAACCTTCAAGATAGCAGATCGGCTTCTTTGGACTACGACTACACGCTTCGAGCGGAAATTGCGTCACAATGTAATAGGATCGAATGCGTCTACTTGGACTGTTCTTGCTGTTGGCCGGTGCCGCCTGGGCGGGGGAGTACGCGGTGCTCGCCAGTGGAGCCCGCTTGCACATCGACCGGCACGAGGCGGACGGAGCCAAAGTGCGTCTCTTCCATGGTACAGGTTTTGTGGAGCTGGATTCGGCCGGGGTT
>JAPKZC010000096.1 GCA_026394025.1 Candidatus Solibacter sp. | reverse complement strand
CTCAAGACGGCGGACTCGGGCTACCTGACGCGCCGCCTGGTGGACGTGGCGCAGGACGTGATCATCAGCGAAAACGACTGCGGCACCACCGAAGGCATCTACGTGGAGCCAATCATCGAATCCGGCGAAATCATCGAGGCTCTGCGCGACCGCATTGTGGGTCGCGTGGCGCTCGAAGATCAGCGGGACTATGAAAACAACGTGATCGTCAAGATCAACCAGGAGATCACCGAGGAACTGGCGGCGGCGATTCAGGCGGCCGGTATCGAGCGCGTGAAAATCCGCTCCGTGCTGACTTGCGAATCCAAGCGCGGTGTCTGCGTGGCGTGCTACGGCCGCAACCTGGCCACCGGGCGCCTGGTGGAGCGCGGCGAAGCGGTCGGCGTGATCGCGGCGCAATCCATCGGCGAACCCGGCACCCAGTTGACCATGCGTACCTTCCACATCGGTGGCACGGCGACGCGCATCAACGAGCAATCCAAGCAGGACGCCAAGAGCGATGGTTTCGCCCGCTACATCGGCATCCAGACGGTCCGCAGCAAGCTCGGCGAACTGATCGCCATGAACCGCAACGGCATCATTGCGGTGGTGGACGATAAAGGCCGCGAAAAGGAACGCTACCCGGCGAATTACGGCGCGCGCGTGCTGGTGGAAAATGGCGCTCCGGTGAAGAACAACCAGATCCTGCTCGAGTGGGATCCGTATACGTTCTCCATTCTGACCGAAGTCTCCGGCACCATCCACTTCAAGGATCTGGTGGACGGCTTCACCATGCAGGAGCAGTTGGACGAAGTCACCGGCATGTCGCAGTTGGTGGGGACCGATTCCCCCGACGAGAAGCGGCAGCCGCAGATCGTGGTCCGTCCGGAAGGCGCCGGCGGTTCGCGCTCGGAAGCCAAGAAGTACCTGATGCCGACCCACGCCCACTTGATGGTCAAAGACCTTGACGAGGTCCACGCCGGCGATGTGCTGGCCAAGATCCCGCGAGAAACCACCAAGACCAAGGACATCACCGGCGGTCTGCCGCGCGTGGTGGAACTGTTCGAAGCGCGCAAGCCGCGCGAGACGGCCATAATGGCCGAGATCAACGGTACGGTGAAATACGGCGAAGTCAGCAAGGGCTTGCGCAAGATCTCCGTCGTGGGCGATGACGGCGAAGAACGCGTTTACTCGCTGCCCCGCGGCGTCCACATCAAGGTTCAGGAAGGCGAAAAGATCAAGGCCGGCGAGCCCCTGATGGACGGCCCGCGCGATCCGCACGACATTCTGGCGGTGCTCGGTGAAAAGGAACTGCAGAAGTACCTGGTCAACGAGATTCAGGAAGTCTACCGCTTGCAGGGTGTCAACATCAACGACAAGCACCTGGAAACCATCTCGCGCCAGATGATGCGCTGGGTAGAGGTCGAGGACATCGGCGATACCGAATTCCTGCCCAGCGAAATCGTCGATAAGTTCAAGTTCCGCGCCGAAAACAACAAGGTGCTGGAGGCCGGCGGGCGGCCGGCGCAGGGCAAGGCCAAACTCCTGGGTATTACGAAGGCATCGCTTTCGACGGATTCGTTCATCTCCGCCGCCAGCTTCCAGGAAACCACCCGCGTACTCACCGAAGCCGCGATCAACGGCAAGGTGGACTACCTGCGCGGTCTGAAGGAGAACGTGATCATGGGCCGCCTGGTTCCTGCCGGTACCGGCATGGAGTACTACCGCCAGGTCAAGATCGCGGGTGAGGATGTGGTGGAAGAGATGCCGACCGAGGTGCCTCTGGACTCCATTCCGGGTTACGACGAGGAGACCCGCCTGCAATACGTCGGCGGCCTCACGGAAGATACCGGCGAGGGCTCGCTGGCCGATTAAACGCGAGGCAATTCCAACCGCCGGCGGGCCTGTATGGTTCGCCGGCGGTCTTTGTTTTGAGAGGTAGAACGTGAACGAAATCATCTTCATTGTGAGCGAACCGCCCGAGGGCGGCTACGCCGCGGAAGCTCTAGGCCAGTCCATCTTCACCGTGGCGGACACGCTTGACGAGCTAAACGAAATGGTTCGCGATGCGGTGATCTGTCACTTCGAGGAGGAGTCCCGCCCCAAAATCATCCGCCTCCATTTTGTCCGTGAAGAACTGATCGCGGTATGAGGGTGCCACGGCAGTGGTCGGGCACCGATCTAAAGAAAGCCCTCGGCATATTAGGCTATGAGGAGACCCACCAAACTGGCAGCCACATCCGGATGACCACTCGGATGCACGGCGAACATCATGTTACCGTGCCGGACCACAAGGTTCTCCCTCTCGGAACCCTCAGGTCGATCCTGAGAGACGTTGCGCGTCACTTTGAATGCACACCCGATGAGATCCTGACGCGCCTGTTGGGGTCGGGATGACCGCCCGCTCCTCCCCCACCCCCCGAGCACACAAGCGTCCCGGCCGCCGCGCCTATCTACTGATCGCGTTGTTTGCGCTGGCGCTCGTGCTATTCCCCTTTCTGTTCTGGTACAACACGTGGTTTGGGCGTAAACTCGGCGATTCGGACCTCGACGCCTACCTTGCCGACGCCTCCAAGCCGCGGCACATCCAGCACGCTCTGGTGCAATTGGGAGAGCGGCTTTCTCACCGGCAAAATGCGGCGCGCTGGTACTCGCGGGTGATCGTGGAGTCAGCGAGTCCGAATCTCGAGATCCGCCAGACCGTGGCGTGGATCATGGGACAGGACCGCGGGTATCCCCCCTTCCACGAGGCCCTGCTGAAACTGATCCACGATCCGGAGCCGATGGTGCGGCGCAACGCGGCCCTCGGCCTCGCGGGCTTTAGCGATGGCGCGGCGCGCGTCGAACTGCTGGCCATGCTGCGGCCCTACGCGGTTCGCTCGGCCGTGGCCGGACCGGTCCGCTACCGGTTGAAGTTGGGGGACTACGTGAATCCGGGAACGCTCCTGGCGCGCGTCGGCGACCGTGAGGTGCGGTCGCCGGCTCCAGGGGAGGTGCGCACTCTAGAGCGCAAGGAAGGCGACGCCGTCGCGTCGGGCGACACCCTCGCCCAACTCTCCGCCGACAAGAATCACGTTTGGGAGGCGCTGCGCGCGCTCTACGTGGTGGGGCAAATGGAGGACCTGGAAGACGTGCGGCGGTTTACGCGGCCCGTGCCGGGATTGTCGGAATCGGTGGTCCGGCAGGCGGTGCTCACCGCGCAGGCGATTCAATCGCGCGGCAAGTGGGTGCGCGACGTAGTGGAGATCAAGCCGCCGGGCGGCGCGCCTCCCAGTAGTCCTCGAACCGGCCGTTGAAATAGCAGCATCGTAGGGCCAGGCTGGCGTTCGCCCCGCGCACGGTCCAGAACATGCCCGACTGCTTGCAGCGGGAGCCTATGATGGCCTTGCAGCCGGCTTCGATGACGCCTGAGCCGACGAACCGATGTTGCGCGCGGAATGCGGGGTAGCGCATGCGCCCGGTGTGTTTCTCAAAATAGTCAGCCTCAGTACGGATCTTTTCAGCCAACTCCGGATTGGACGAGTCGATGGAACGAAGCGAGGCCACCAGACATTTTTCCCCTCACCCAGCAAGGCTTGCAACGCGAGTTCCACACCGCCCGCCAGCACGCGGCTCAGCCGCANTGCGTCTCAGCCGCATCCGGTGCCCCTACTCTCCGTTCCCCATGTCCCACTAGCGCCGATCCTCCCGGCATCCCCCAGGCAATCGCGGCCACACCGCCACCTCCTCGAAATGCACCGGCGTGGACTCCAGGACCAGAAGACCCGACGCCGGCTCCAACGCCTCGACCGCTGGCTCCTGGCTATCGCCGATCAACTGCACCGAATCACAGCCCCAAAATGAGGAACGATTGGCCGGTCATGTCACACCCTTTGGAATCTGTACATGTCCGGCACAACTGTGAAGACTGGCATACTGGTCTATTGAGGCAATTTGACTCCAGGCGGCTGCCGTTCTATCTGACCTTCGCTTCCGTGACCGCCGTGCTGTGCTCCAATTCGGCGTCGAACTGGTTGATCGCGGCCGCGGTCCTGGCGCTGCTGGTGTGCCATTTCCGGTTCGGCGATGAGCTGCGCTTTCCGCCGGTGAAACTGCCGCTCGGCCTGTTCTTTCTGGCCACGCTGACCAGCGTCGCGCTTTCCGGCCACATCCGCGAAGGCTGGCCGGGTCCCCGCAAGTTTTACCTGTGTTTCGTTCTGCTGCTGATCCCGAGCACCTTTCGCAAGCTGAGTGAAGTGGGCGCGCTGGTAGTGGCGTGCACGGGCATGATGACGATCTCCGCGCTCTGGAGCCTGGGGCAGTTCTGGAATAAGGTGCGGGAGGCGCGGCTACTGGAACTGGATTTCCGAATGTATTACACGGGGAGCCGCATCACGGGATTCACCACCCACTGGATGACTCTCTCCGGCGAAGAGATGATCGTGCTGATGCTGTTGTGTGCCCTGCTGTTTTGGGCGCCGCGCTGGGCGGCGGGTACCTGGTGTGGGTCCGCAATCGCCGGTGGCTGTTGTTGGCGCCGGTTCTCGCGGCACTGCTGCTTTGGGTGAACCCGGCGGGCGTGGGCGACCGTATGATATCGGCCTACAAGCCTGCGGGCGATCTGGATTCCAACCAGTTCCGCGTAGCCTGCCGCCGCACCGCTTGGGAGATGATTCAGGCGCACCCGTGGTTCGGACTCGGTCCCGAACAGGTGAAGGCGCAGTTCCTGCAATACATTCCCGCCGATGTCCCGCGCCCGCTGCCCAGCGGCGCGTACATGCATCTGCACAACGTCTACCTGCAATACGCGGCGGAGCGGGGAGTGCCGGCGCTGGTCGCCTTCCTGTGGTTTCTGGGCAAGATGCTGTGGGACTTTCTCCGTGCCGCGCGCCGCACGGGGGCGGAGGAACGCGAGCGCCGCTTCGTGCTGCATGGGGCGCTGGCGGTGATGATCGCGGCGTTGAGCGCGGGGTGGTACGAACACAATCTCAACGATGGTGAGATTCTCACTCTATTCCTGGCGGTATGCGCGTGCGGGTACATGGCGGTGCCGGCGCCGCTAGCGCCGACGGCGCAATCCAAGTAGTACCGGGCCGGCGTAGCCTGCAAGGCGCGCGCCCGTAACCAGGCGGCTGGGGCTCACGCCGCCGCTTCGGACCTCGGGCGCACCGCGCGTTCAATGTCCTTTTGTTTGGCTTGCCGAGCCACGCGAAGGTCATATTCGAGCTGGAGGCCAAGCCAGAATTCGGCAGAGGTTCCGAGGTACCGCGCCAAGCGCAGCGCCGTATCCGCGGTGATTCCGCGGCGTCCGCGCACGATCTCGTTGAGCCGGGCAGCGGTGATGCCCAGGGCCAGGGCGAGCCGGTTCACGCTCATGCCGAGCGGCTTCAAGATGTCTTCCATGATGGTCTCTCCCGGGTGAGGTGGCGGTATTTGTTTAGGCATGGTGTTTCCTCCTAGTGGTAGTCGGTAATCTCGACCTCGAAGGCGTCTCCGTCGTTCCAGCGGAAGCAAATGCGGTATTGATCGTTGATGCGGATGCTGGGCTGCCCTTGGCGGTCGCCTTTCAGGGCTTCGAGTTGGTTGCCCGGAATCGCCGCCAGATCGCGCAAGGCGATTGCCCGGTTCAGATGGAAGAGCTTGCGGATGGCAATCTTCTCGATGGCATGAAACTTCTTCGAGAACCGCTGCTGGAAGATCTTCCCGGTTTCGGCGTCTCGAAAACTGCGAATCACATGTTGATTGTATATCGATATGCGATAAAGATCAAGCGGGAAGTTCTATGTTGATGATCCGTGGAGAAAGAGTGGCGGGTCAGCTAAACCGACCACTACCTGGGGTGGGCGGAGAGCGGAGACTGGCAATGCTGGCGAGTACCCTTGTGGTGCGCGCCCTTTGGTACACTGGTGCCGCGAAGATGAAGCGAACCTTGTCGGTAGTATTCGCGGTCTGGTTCTTCGGAGCGGCTATCATGCTCCCATATTTCAATTGGCAATATGCAGTCGAACATGGTTTCATGACCTGGATGTTCTTCGGGGAAATCATTCCATCCGCCAAGGCCCTTGTTTGGCCCTACTACGCATTCAAGAGGGTGCACGACGGGAAAAACGCTGAGCCGTCAACAGTGCTCATCCGATCGAGGAATGAATTCACAACGTTCCTGAACGCATTGAGATTCTCGCAGCAGGCCACTAAGATAATCAACCGAGGCGAAGAACCGACGCGGGAAATAATGGCGCAGATTATCCAGTTTGAGAAGAAGGCTCTTGCCGTGGGCCGTGCAGTTGATTGTAACGTGTTGAATTCGGTCTATCCAGAACTAGTCTTGTCTCACACAAGATGAGCCTGGAGGGGGTACCGGTTTCTCATACAAGATGAGCCTGGAGGAGGCGATCCCGCATGCTGGGGCTTGACCATCAGCGTGCACACATCGGAACGATTGAGCCTGGCGCAGATTCAGGC
>JAPKZC010000211.1:4794-6176 GCA_026394025.1 Candidatus Solibacter sp. | reverse complement strand
ACCAGCGACTGCATCTGGCGGATCTCGTCCGGCGCAGCCGGACGGTTGACCGAGCCCATCACTTCGCGCCGCACGGTGTTGTGGCCCACCAGCGAGCCGACGTTGAATCCCAGGCCGAGCCTGCCGAGTTTCTCGAACCAGGCGGCGAGATTCAATTCGGAGCCGCCGCAGTTGCCGGTGATGACGGTAGTGACGCCATCGAGCAGGAAGTTATCGCCGCGCGGGTTCTTCTCCACCCCGCCTTCGATGTGCGTGTGCACGTCGATGAAGCCGGGGGCGAGCGTGCGCTCGCGGGCGTCGATGGTACGCGTTGCGGTGGCAGCGGGAAGCCGTCCGATGGCGGCGATGCGGCCGTCCTTCACCGCCAGGTCGGCGCGGAACCAGGGATTGCCGCTGCCATCGATGACGCGGGCGTTGCGGACCAGAACGTCGTAGTCCGCGCCGAAGAGCGGTGAGATCAGCAGGAGAAGGGCGAAGGTGCGCATCGGGATACGCTTACTATACTGCCAACTCCTTTCCCGGGTGATGGCATGTTTCGTCTACAATACGGCTAACCGGCCGGACAGGATCCCGCGGACGCCGGCGCTGAAGCCGGACGCGGGCCGGAGTCGCTCGAAATTAAGGGGGGAAAAGATGGAGTTCACACGACGGGACCTGGGGTTTCTTCTGCCTGCGCTGGCGGCAGTGAACGCCGGCGGGCAACCGTCGCAAACCGTGACGCTGGCATCGAAGGTGTATCACAACGGGCAGCTTGCCTATCAGGGCGATCAAAAGAAAAAGGGCCGGAGGTTTTTTTACGGCAAGAACCACACCGGGTTCAAACTGGAGATGCACGAAACCGCGCTCGGCGAAGGTACCCAGACCCACGCTCCCCACAAGCACGAGCACGAGGAAATCGTTGATCCTGGTGGAAGGGACGGTGGAGACTTATCTGGAGGGCAGGACGGAGATCGCTGAAGCGGGTTCAGTGGTCTATTTCGGGTCCAACCAGATGCACAGCGCGCGCAACGCCGGTACGGCGCCCTGCCGGTATTACGTGATTGAGTTGCGCGGGAATGAAGTTTGAATTAATTGATGCCCGGAATGCTTAGCTTGACCAAATGCGCCGCGTATGGAGTATCCTGGATCATGCGTTTTTTAGTCACAGTGTTATTCCTGACGGCAATGACCGTCAGTGCTCAGGATGCGCCCAAGCAGGGTGGGGGACGCGGCGGACCGCCCAGGAACTTAAAGGTCCTCAAGGCTGAGGAGGAGCGTGCCGCGATGGGGGCGATGCGCGGCGCTCTCGGTCAGCAGTGCAATTTCTGCCACGTTCAGGATCGCGCCAGCGATGAGCTTCCCGCGAAGCTGGTGGCGCGTAAGATGATGGAGATGGTTAACGA
>JAPKZC010000211.1:0-4780 GCA_026394025.1 Candidatus Solibacter sp. | reverse complement strand
GGACGGAAAGGTCCATGTGAGTTGCTACACCTGCCACCGCGGCAAGACCTCGCCTGACATGGTGCCGCCGCCGGCAGCGCCCCCGGCACAGTAAGCATTTCGCGCCAACCTGGGAACTCGGCTCGGATTGGGCTTTGCGGCTCAGTTCGAAGCGACCGGCTGAACTCCGAGCCGCAACCGTCAGGGATAGGTCACCGCCCGCACCTCTTCGGGCGATGCGGTGCCGGTGCCCTTTTTCATGATCGTGATACCCGCCACCAGGTTGCCGAATCCGGTGGCCTGAAGCGCGTCGCCGGTCACCGCCAGAGTCATTGCGGCGCCTGCGCTGAAGCTGTCTCCGGCGCCGCAGATATCCACCGGATTGGCGACGGCCTTCGCCGGCACCCACTGCTCGCCGCTCTCGTCCACCACCAGTGCGCCTTTTCCGCCATGCGTGACGATGAGGCAGCGCGCCTGCATGCAACGGCGCAACTCCGCATAGTCCACCCGGCCCAGGGCGCGTAGCGAAGCGGCTTCGGCTTCCTGCTGGTTTGGCTTCACCACGGCGTGGCGGAAGTGCTCGGCTCGCAATCGCGAATCCACCCAGATCAATTTGTCGGGCCGGGCGAGGGCAAGGCGAGCCAGACAATCGCGCATGGCCGGTGTGACCACCCCACCCTGGCTGGTTTCGGGCTGGTCGGAGAGCAGAATCAAATCGTATGCGGGCGCAGCACGTTCCAGGCGTGCGATCAGTTCCCGCTCCGCCGCTTGCGGCAGTGGATGGGTGTACACGAAATCGACGCGGGGCAGGTCTTCATGCTCTGTCTGAGCGTTGATCAGCTTGGTGTAGGTAAAGGTGGGCACGCCGGGGACGTCTACCATCAACTCGTGGGAAATGCCGCGCACGGCCAGCGCGCCCCGGAGTTCGTAGCCGAAGCCATCTGTGCCCACCATGCCGAGCACGGCCACCTCCCCGGCGCCCAGCGCGATCAGGTTGTTGGCGATGGTGCCGGCTGCTCCCGGTGTGACTACTGTCGCCACTACGCCGATGCGCGGAATGCCGGTCTCACGCGACGGGTCCGCCAGTGCCGGGTCGTAGCGGCACCAGCGGTCCAGGCAGACATCGCCGGCCACCAGCACGCGGAGTTTGGGGAATTCGTCGAGAATTGCGGAATTCGTCATAGCAACCGCCAGAGCGCCGGCAGCGTGGCGCGATGCTCGCCGCGGAAATAAAAGCTCTCGCCCCCGTCGGCGACGGTGCGCACCAACATGGTCTTCTGAGGCCGGAAATAGTAGCCGGGATCGGTCTTCGGCAGTTCCTTGTGATAGTCGCCCAGTATGGCCACCAGGTCGAACACCGCGGTGGTGAAGTGGCGGATGGCCCGCCCTTCCTGGTGGGCGACGTTGCGCGCCATGGCCAGCGCTTTCAGGTAGACCTCCGGCCCCATGATGGCGCTGCCGAAATTGAGCAGCACGCCGCCTTCGAGTCGCTCCACGGTGCGCGCGAAAATCAGGAAATCGCGATAGCTGGCCGCGCCCAGCGCCGCGCCGTCGCAATTAGGGTGCTCGTGGATGATGTCGTAGCCGATGCCGGCATGTACCGTCACCGGCACGCCGGCGCGCCAGGCGGCGGCGAAAACCGAAAGCTCGCGGTGCGCATAGTCGCTGGCATCGATGCGGCGCCCCACGTTCTCGCCCAGGCCCAGCGATTCGGTGGCGGCCTCGCGGATCCACTCGTTCAATTCGCCGGTCTCGCGCCACAGACCGAACTCGCCTGACCGGATGTAGCGGTCGACGCTTTCGGTGGTGGCGCCGAAACGGGCCAGTTCGTAATCGTGAATCGCACCGGCTCCGTTCATCGCGATGTGATCGATGAAACCGCGCTCGATGAGGTCGATGATGTGGCGGTTCACGCCGCCGCGCAGCACATGTGCGCCCATCATGAGGATGCGCGCCGCGCCGCCGGATCTGGCCGCAGTCAGGCGCGCGGCGACGGCGGCCAGGTCGGGATGCTCGAACGGCGGAGTGGGGTCACTGAGCGTGAGCCAGCGGTCCAGCTGCAAATCGTGTTGGCGCTCGGCGAGCGGCTTGACTAGCAGGCGCGAGCGGTCGAACTGTTCATATCGGCTCATGGTTGGTAAATAGCATCGGCAGGAGGACCGGCCGGCAGAGATAGTTGGGGATGGTGCAATTGGCGCCCACCTCAATCAGGTTGCGGCGCTTCCATGGACTGGTGTGGCAGCACTCGGGTTCGTCGGTAGCTAGGCCCGCCGCCACACCGCCGGCACGTTTCAGTTCTTCAATTCCCACCGGGCCATCGCCGAAACCGATCAAATGGTGGGGGCGCATCACGGGAAGCCGGAGGATGTGTTCCATCAACATGCGCTGGGAGAAGGCGTCGGGGTCGGGCAACGCGCCGTGGACGCCGCCATCGAAATTGCGGGTGATATCGAGCAGGGCGGCTTCCTCTTTCAGATGGGCGTCGTCGGTTCCGCTGGCCAGGTAGCGGCGCATTCGGTGCTCGCGCGGGTCCCCGAGCAGGGCGCGGGTGCCGGGGGCCAGGTACTGGTCGAGCGCCGAGCGGCAGTCGCGGAGTTCCTCAAGGCGCAGGCCGAAGACGGCGAAGAGACGGGTGTGGAACTGCTGCTTGTACGTCCGCGAATCGGGCGGTGTTCCGCCGCGCAGCGCCACCTGTTCGGCCAGGGCGATCATCTGATTGAGCGTGTCCTTGCCGGCAAGCCGCCAGATGAAGGGCTCGATAACGCGGCGGAGATCATCTTCACTTTCACCGGTGTCGAGGGCGGTGAGCACTTCGAGCATCATGCCTACCATGATGTCGACCCATCCGGCACGGATCAGAGAAACGGTGCCGTCGAAATCGAGGACGGCAATGCGGGCGCCCGGTGCGGAACTGCCGGGATGAATGGCTTCAACCATGGATCTATCGATTGTAGCGGGGCGGCACGGCCAGGCGACCGCTCCTCACGGTCGCGGATCCGCTCGTCCTGCTCCGCTGGCTCCGCGCCTCCGCGTCAAAAACACACCCTCTGTGGCTCCAGCTCCGCCGTCTCAGGCAGCGGCATCCCGACCTGTTTGTTACTGAACATCTTTCGGGAACAGGATGGGCAGCGCGGATTCCGCGGTGAACATGCACCGGGCGTTGTGGCCGCAGAGCGGGACCACCATAAGCGAGTGCCTGGCGCCGAACTTTTGATTCACGTACTTCGAAAAAGCCTGGCCGCGCGCCAGGCGCGTGGGGCCCTGGGCCATGGCGGGACAGGAGGCATCGAAGCCGCCCAGCGGCAGGATGTCGATTTCGCCCATCAGGTACGTGACGGGACGCGCCGCCAGTTGTCTCTTCAACTGGTCGTCGGTCTGCCTGGCGGTGTATCCGCCGGCACGGTGTTCCAGTCCATAAGGCCACTGGTTGTAGGTGGTGCAGTTGCGGCCGTCGGCGAAGGCTCGGAAATCCGAACCCTCGGTGCCCGGACGCGTGGCATCCAGGTAGGCGTAGCTGGAGGGGTTGGAGACTACGTAGGTCACCGGCACGCCCAGGTTGTCGTGCACGGTATTGGCCATGGCATAGCGGTCCACGTACTGGCCTCCGGCGGAATGGCCGGAAACCACGATGGCCTTCAGGTTGGGGAAGATGTCCTTCCTGGCCAGAAAAGAAGTCAACTTCTCATTGTTGGTGGCCGTGCCTCCGGAGCGCCAACTGTCCCCGCTGCAACTCCAGCTCACCTCGTTGGGCGCCAACTGGTCGCGGCAACTTCCGGCGCTGGACGCCACGCGTGGTGCGATCACCAGGGTATCGTCCAGGGCGCCGCCCAGGAACGCCGCTGCCAGCGCCGTGCGGAAGTAGTTGTCGGCATCCCGGCCAGCGCCGTGGATTACGATGAGAGCGCGCGTGATCTGGGGATTACGGGCGTCCAGCGCGTAGGTCCGGTAGATCATCGAACGCGCCGGTCCGCCGGCGAATGTCACCCACTCGGTACAGTTAGCGACGGTCGTGCATGGTGCCGCCCAGGCCGCGGCGGAGACGAGCAAGAGGGATAGCAGCTTCATTGGAGATTAGAGTACAACGTTTCACCCGCGGCGAGGCTGTAGCGGCCTAATTACCGCATTTCACGTGAAATCGTACCTTGCCGGAATTGGCGGCTTCGGGCGCGATCACCGCCAGCACCACCCAGCCGTCCGCTGGCCCGTTGAGCAGCCAGTCATAAGTCACCGGCAGGGATCCCGGCGCGGCGAAATTGAGGGTGAAGGTGGCGGTCGAAGGCTTGTCGCTGCGCACCCAGGTGTATTTCACCGGGCCGGGGGCATCGGCGCTGATGTGTCCGGTGAAGAGCACGCGCGCCGGATGGCCGTTGCCGGTGATGGCCGGCGGATGATCCAGGGTGGGCTTCAGGGCAAGGGCGGTGAGCAGTAAGGGCAGCATCATGCCTTACACCCTGACCACCTTATCCAACTCCAGGAATTCCTGAATGTGGGGATGGTCGCTCTTTTCCAGGTCGGCTATCGGGCCGAAGAAGATCACGCCGTTGTCATGCAGGAACACCACGCGATCCGCCACCTTGTACATCAGATCGAGATCGTGTGTCACCACCACGCTGGTCAGCTTCAGCTGCTTCTTGAGGCGCAGCATGAGGTCGCCCAGGTGGTCGCTCATGATCGGGTCCACCATGGTGGTGGGTTCGTCATAGAGGACGCACTGGGGCTGCGCCGCCAGGGCGCGGGCGATCGCCACGGCGCGTTTGTACCCGGTGGAGAGGTCGGCCGGATAGGCGTCCGCGGCATCGGC
>JAPKZC010001120.1 GCA_026394025.1 Candidatus Solibacter sp. | reverse complement strand
GCTGGGCCTGGTGTTCTACAACCAGTTCCTGGCGGTCTGCTTCGACGAGGAATTGTAGGGCGAAGCGGGCTACCGCGAATCCGACCTTGCCAGAACGAGGAGGCCGGCCACCGCGAGAAGACTGATCGCGGCGCCAACCTGAAAGCTCAGCGGAGAGAACTCGAATCTGACACGATGCGCGCCGGGCGTCAGACGGATCGCCTGAAACGCTCTCCCCCACCGCTCAATCTCCACACGCTGTCCGTCAACGGTAGCCCGCCAGCGGGGAAAAAACTGCTCCACCAGGACGAACCGGCCACCACGGTCCGATTGCACCAGGAATTCCCGTCGCTCGGGCAGCCAGGCGGTGGGGCTCACCGAACCGCCGCTCTCATCCTCCCAATGGAATGGCGGTTTGGCGTGCAAATATTCGTAAACGTGGCAAAAAACGTCCTTTGGACCGATCCGTCTGAAGTTAGGGCTGGCGGCCAAAAACAGATCGTGTTCAGCGCCGTCCCTTACCAGCACGTACCGCACGCCAAAGGTCTGGAGCATGCTCTCGCCTCGCACATCCATGTAGAACAAGCGGTTGGTCCGAAACGGAACCCAATGCTCAATCGTTTGCTTGTACTGCACGGAAAGGAAGGGGTCAAATCCCTCGGGCGTTGCCAGCCCCCACATTCGATAGTCAACCGGATTCGGTCCAAGCCCATCATCGGTAACTACTCGGTAGTGCCGGTTCTCCCACATGGCACGATAACCGGCGTCGTCCACGCCCTTGATGCCATACGGAAGGTGTTCGTCGTCCACATCGCCGTCCACGGCATTGAACCAACGCCCTGAGCCAAACACCTTGTAGTCGGTTGCGGCCGCAAACAGCAATACGGTGGAGATGAGAATCTTGCGCCGTCCTGTGCTCTGACGGGCACACCAGAGGCAGAGCGAAAAGAGCACGAGGGCAATCGCCGTCTGCGTCACAGCCCCTGTGCCGGTGGCAAACAAGCCGCCACGATACCAGATCGAGAGTTCACGAATGGACCACGCGGCAAGCGCTGTAGTACAGACAAACAGCGCCCAGGCCGGCAACGCGCCTACCGCACGACTCTCCAGGAAGTCATCCAGGCTAATTGCCGAGATTAGTGCAGCCATTGCAGCAACGGCTGCGAAAAAATTGGATGGCTGCATCGTGTATTTCAATGCGAGTACCTGCTCCACCGCATGCAGCAAGAGGTGCGGTGGATTGGCGAAGAGAAGAGCTGCCGCCAACCCCAACACCGGCTGGAAGTAAGCACGCCCTTGGTGTCGCCAGATCGCCCATCCAATCGCAAACAGGGCCGGAAGGCCGAGATACAGATAGATGCAACCCGGATTGAAGTCCGTGGGATGGCTCGGATTGAAGTCAAACCAATTCGGTACGAAGTAGGAGCGCAGCAAGGTGCCCAAGCCGTAAGCTCCCGACCCGTACTTCTGCTCGAGAACCATGAACGCCCTCGCCTCCATCGCGGGCAGCAGTTGCGCCAGGAACAAGAGCACCGATGCCGCAAGTGCAACACAAACGCCGGCGGCCGCCCGCCAGTGTTTACGGCTTCCCAGGGCGTAAGGCACGATGAGGACGCAGTTCACCATCCACGCGGCGGGATAGCCCGCCAGGAAAGACAAAGCCGAAGCAGCGGCGACTTTCCACAGAGGACGCCAATGGCCCCTTTCCACAGCCTCATCGACGCCCCATAAGGCCAACGGCATCCAGGTCATCGCTCCGATAACGCCGGGATGCAAAACCTGGTACATCATGTACCCTGTCCAGGCGAAGACGGCTGCTCCGAGAGCGCTTGCCAGCTTCCCGGCTCTACCCCGCAGCCACATGTAGCACAGCAGGTAGGCGAACCACACGTGTAGAAATGTGAAGACCTCCAATGCCTTGAAGGGAATTCTGGGCAGCTTCCAAACCGCGGCGTACATCAGCCATGTCGGTGGATACAAGAAAGCCGCTTGCACGTTGCCCACGAACGAGATGCCGGAGTAAATGGAGGGGTCCCACAGTGGGATGCGCCCTTCCTTGAGCGATTGGAAGGCATACCTCTGTAGAGGATAGTGATAACCTGCAACGTCAGACCACAGATGCACCCTTTTGAAAGGCGGCAGGTACTCGTGGAAGAGGGCGTAGGTTGCGATCAACGCCACCAGAGCGACCAGCAACCGCTCACTACGATGAGAATGCGCGCCTTGTGGTGGTGCCATTGTTCGCGAATCTGGGGGCTACAAGACAAAGACTCGTGAAGGGCCGATTTGAACTACAGCCGTCGCCGAAAAGTTCCGAGTGTCAGACGCCGCCGTCCCTCCGCTACGCCCGAGCGTCGATGGAGGCGGGGTTGGCGGCTTCGTAGGCGGCGATCTCGGGGGCTTGCTCCAGGATGTAGCCGAGTTCGTCGACGCCTTTCACCAGGCAGTGCTTGGAGAAGGCGTCCACCGGGAACTCGACGACCCGGCCGCCGGGTGTGGTCAGCGTCTGGTTGGGCAGGTCGATCTTCACGACGACGCCGGGGGCGGCGGCGAATAGTTCCGCGTGTACGTCCGGCGGGACGATGATGGGCAAGAGCGAATTCTTCAGCGAATTCTGCTGGAAGATGTCGGCGAAGCTGGTGGAGATGACGGCACGAAAGCCCCACTGGGTGAGCGCCCAGGGAGCGTGCTCGCGCGAACTGCCGCAGCCGAAGTTATCGCCGGCCAGGAGGACTTGGACACCCTGCGATTCCGGCTGATTGAGCACAAACTCCGGGCTCGGGTTGCCGGCGGCGTCGTAGCGCCAATCGTTGAAAAGCTGCTTGTCGAGACCTTGTTTGGAAGTAGTCTTCAGGAAGCGCGCCGGGATGATCTGGTCGGTATCGACGTTGTTCAACGGCAGTTTGATCAGGCGGCTTTCGAAATTGGTGAATGGGGTCATAGCAGTGTCCTTACGTCGGTGACCACGCCGGTGATGGCACTGGCGGCGGCGGTCAGCGGGCTGGCCAGGAAGGTGCGTCCGCCCTTTCCTTGCCGACCTTCAAAATTGCGATTGCTGGTGGAAACGCTGTACTGGCCAGGCGAAAGCTGGTCGCCGTTCATGGCGATGCACATGGAGCAGCCGGGCTCGCGCCATTCGCAGCCGGCGGCGCGGAAGATCTCGGGGAGCCCCTCGGCGATGGCCTGGCGCTTCACTTCCTGCGACCCGGGCACCACCATGACGCGCACTTTATCGCTCACCTTGCGGCCCTTGAGCAATCCGGCAGCGGTGCGCAGATCGCTAATCCGCGAGTTGGTGCAACTGCCGATGAAGACTACGTCGATGGGGTGTCCCAACAGCGGCTTGCCGCCCTCCAGACCCATATACGCGAGGGCCTTGGTGATGGAATCGCGCGCCATGGGGTCGGCCACCTGCGAAGGTTCGGGCAGCGGTGCATTGATGGAGACGCCCATGCCGGGGTTGGTGCCATAGGTGATCATCGGTTCGAGCGTGTCGGCATCGATGCTGAGGCAGCGGTCGTATGCCGCGCCTTCGTCGGTGGGGAGCTGCTTCCAGCGGGCGATGGCGGCATCCCACGCGGCGCCTTTGGGGGCGTGCGGCCGGCCGGCCAGATACTCGAACGTGATGTCATCGGGCGCGACCAGGCCGGCGCGGGAGCCGCCTTCGATCGACATGTTGCAGACCGTCATGCGCTCGTCCATGCCGAGTGCACGGATTGTGCTGCCGGTGTATTCGAAGACGCTGCCGGTGCCGCCACCGATGCCGATCCGGGCGATCAGCGCGAGGATGATGTCCTTGGCCGAGACGCCGGCGCCGAGGCGGCCTTCCACCTGTACCTGGAAGGTTTTCGACTTTCGTTGCAGGAGGCACTGGGTGGCCAGCACCTGCTCCACTTCGCTGGTGCCGATACCGAAGGCCAGGGCGCCGAACGCGCCGTGGGTGGCGGTGTGGCTATCGCCGCAGACCACCGTCATGCCGGGCTGTGTCAGTCCCAGTTCGGGGCCGATCACGTGGACGATGCCCTGCTGGCTGCTATGTACGCCCAGACAGCGGATGCCGAACTCGCCGCAGTTGGTTTCCAGTTGATCCAGCTGCTTCAGCGCGATCTTATCGACGATAGGCAGCGACCGGTCCGACGTGGGAATGCTGTGGTCGGCGGTGGCGATAGTGAGATCGGGACGCCGCACCTTGAGGCCGCGCTCGCGCAGGCCCTGGAAGGCCTGGGGCGACGTCACTTCGTGGACCAGGTGCAGGTCGATGAACAACAGGGTGGGAGCGCCGGGGCGCTCGTGGACTATGTGAGAGTCCCAGAGTTTTTCGATGATGGTGCGTGGCATAAGTTGACCAGTTCAGAGGGAAAATCGGTTGAGCGCGGAACCGGTAAGTTCCGCGCTCAACCGATAGCGGCGCATACTGCCAGGCCAACCTGTTCGGTGGTGGCAGGCGCGCCGGAAGGCCTCAAGTCCGCGGTAACGTGGCGACTTGCGAGGACCGCTTCGATGGCTGTTTCCACCGCGGCGGCTTCTTCCTTCAAACCAAAACTGTAAGACATCATGGCGGCCACCGAACCGATGGCGCCCAGGGGATTGGCCTTATTCTGTCCAGCGATATCGGGGGCGGAGCCGTGTACCGGTTCGTAGAGACCCACCCAGGCGCCACTGGGGCGCTGGTCGCCGATGGAGGCCGAAGGCAGCATGCCGATGGAGCCCGCCAGCACCGCGCCCTCGTCGCTCAGGATATCGCCGAACATGTTCTCGGTAAGTACGATATCGAAGCGCTTGGGGTTGAGGATGAGCTGCATGGCGCAGTTATCCACCAGCATGTGGTCGAGTTCCACATCGGGATAACTCCGGCCCATTTCGGTGACCACGCGACGCCAGAGTTGCGAATTCTCCAGCACGTTGGATTTGTCCACCGAGGTGACTTTCTTGCGGCGCGCGCGCGCCAGGTGGAAGGCCATGCGGGAAACGCGCTCGATTTCAAAGCGCGAGTAAGTCATGGTATTGACCGCCCGCATCTCCGCTCCGTCGCCGGTGATTCCGCGCGGAGTTCCGTAGTAGATCCCGCCCGTCAGTTCGCGGACGATGATCATGTCGGTGCCTTCCACCAGGTGGTTCTTCAGGGGTGAAGAATCCAGTTGCGACGCATACGCGCGAACCGGGCGTAGATTTGCATACACGCCCAGAGCCTGGCGAATCCCGAGCAGGCCTTTTTCCGGGCGCTTCTCGGGTGGTGCATCGTCGAATTCCGGGAGACCGACCGCGCCCATCAGGGTAGCGTCGGCGGCAGCGGCGAGCCGCGCCGTTTCCTCGGGGAACGGGGTGCCGGTTTTGTGAATGGCGATGCCGCCCAACAGCCCCTCGGTAATATTCAGCGTGTGATTCCATTTGGCCGCGACGTGGCGCAGTACGCGCACCGCCTCGCGGGTTACTTCCGTGCCGATGCCGTCACCGGGGAGGACCAAAACGTTGAGATTCATCAGTCCGCCGCCACCACGCTCGGGGTTTTGCGGCCCTCCAGGATGAGGCGCACGATCTCTTCGTCCATTAGCCCCTTCTTACGGTGGTCCGCCACCGCCGTGAAGCGGTGGTACAAGTCGTCGAGCTCCTGTTTGGTGAGTTCGAAGCCCGCCCGCTGCGCACGCTCATTGAGCGCGTGGCGTCCGCTGTGCTTGCCGAGCACCAGCCTGCCCTCGGGCACGCCCACGGTGCGCGGGTCGATGATCTCGTAGGTGGTTTTTTCCTTGAGGTAGCCATCCTGGTGGATGCCGGCCTCATGCGCAAAGGCGTTGCGCCCCACAATCGCCTTGTTGGGTTGCGGCCCGAAGGTGATGATGGAGCT
>JAPKZC010000480.1 GCA_026394025.1 Candidatus Solibacter sp. | reverse complement strand
GCCTGCACGGCGCTCGGAGGTCCCAATATTGGTGAGGGTTACGGGCCCTCCCGCGAAGTTGGCGCCGGACGAATCGGTCACGGTGCCGACCACCGATCCGGTCGATTGGGCGTACATCGACGCTATACCTGCCCAGATCAGAAAGACGAGACAACCGAAAGTCCGCAGGCGGACCGAGGTAGCACTGCTGATCGAACGAGGATGCATGGCACTCTCCAGAAAGCGATTTCACCCAACTCAAGGATGTATGCGAATCCAGGTCAACTGCGATTCGCACCCCCCGGCAAGCGATAGGTGCCCAGTATATTGCAGGCACCGGCGCGCCGCCCACGATGTTACAGTGACGCCGTCGTGACATCGCCGTGACATACCTCGCTGAGAACCCGCCGCGAACAAGCAGAAGTGCAACAGAATTAATGAAGTGCACCGGTTTGGAGAAACTCGCGGATTCCGTGAGGCGGGCTGTGCTTCCTCGCAATGAGCGGGGGGTCAGCGGGATGCCGGTAGTTTTCCCCCCGGCTGCGTCATCGCGTGCTTCAGGTTCTCCAGATAGAGGTCGCAAATCTCCCGGCGCAGCCCTTCTTTGGCGACAGGCCCGTGGTCCGTGAACTCCAGGAAAGCCCGCGCCGAAGGATCGAATCTCGGCCATTTCGGCATTCCCGGCCCATTAGGGTCCCCCGTCCTGGCGAAGTTCGTCCAGTAGGTTTGCATGTCGTTCGAAATCTTCCGATCGGCGTCCGTGTACGGTCCGCCGAGAAAGCCGCCGGGCAGGAGATTTCCGAAGACGTAGGGGACCTCTGCGGAATGTTGCGTCGCGGGCCGCCCGGCGATGGCGTGATCGAACTGATACTCGTAAACCGGATGATTCGCGGCTGTGTGCCAGATCGCTTCCGCTACTGCGCCGCAGCGATAGCGTACGTCCGCGGAATACTGCAAGACTGCCGGCCCGTACAGCGGATCGCTGTTCCCCTCTCCGGGACCTGTCAAGCCGTAGTAGGCGAGCGCCTTCTGCGCGTTGATGCCGTAGGCATCGGCGACCGCCTTGCGTAGCGCGTCCGGCGCAGGCCCCCCTTGCTCACGGGCATTATTGCCGATCATCACCGGAATGGCGTGCTCTTTTCCATTGGCATGAACCAGCCGTCAAGGGACGGACCAATATTCGGCCCATTGGCTCCGCGCACCGAAACGGAGGCCTTCTGCAGTTGCTCCGCAGGTAGATCGCGCAGAAACTGGATTCCGTCCTTCCCGGCCGGTGCGTTCAAGCTGGAGCCGAACTTCTCGCCCGCTTGCTCCGCCTCGGCAAGAGTCATCATGTCGCGAATCGGAGGGCCACTCTCTTGAATTGCGCGCTGGAACAGGCCCTTGGCGAGAGGCGAGGCCAACAGATAACTGGTATCGACGGATCCCGCCGACTGACCGAACACCGTTACGTTGTTCGGATCTCCTCCGAATCGCGCAATGTTGTCCTTTACCCACTTGAGCGCGGCAATTTGATCGAGCAATCCGTAGTTACCGGAAGCATGATGGGAGGACTCCGCCGTGAGCCCGGGATGCACGAAGAACCCGAACAGCCCCAGCCGGTAGTTGATGGTCACCAGCACCACCCCTTTCCCGCTGAGCGAGACGCCATCGAAGTAATCCACCGATGCGCCGCCGCCGGTGTTCCCACCGCCGTAAAGCCACAACATTACGGGCTTCTCCGACTTCGCGGGCCATTCGGGGGTCCAGACGTTCAGGTATAGACAGTCTTCTTTATTCCCGGTGGCTTCCTGCTTGTTCCAGGTTGAAGTTTCCTGCACGCAGGAAGCTCCGAAGGAGCTCGCGTCGCGTACTCCCGTCCACGGAACGACCGGAGCGGGCTCACGCCAGCGCAACTCGCCGACCGGCTGCGCGGCGAAGGGAATGCCTTTGAAAACGGCTCCCGACTGGAGGGCGCGGCCGCGAATCTGTCCGCCCGTCACGGCCACCGTAGGATCGGATTGCGCTACGGCAACCGAGAGTGCAGTTGCGCAGGCGAGCGCCACACAGATTCTAAGAAGAGTCCTTGTTCGCATCGATATCCGCTCCAAATCGTCATGAGGGCGGCAGAGCCACCCGTTTTCGTCGGCCATGCAGGAAACATCATACTCCGATTCGGTCCAGCGTCTGCAGGCGCCATTGCTGTCGCAGACTCGGTAACGTGCTTTACCAGTGAGTCACCGGTAACAAGAGCCGCACACCTTCCGTTCCCTGTAATATGGTCGGGATGCTGTCTCGTCGAGAACTGCTCGGCGGCGCCGTGGGAGTCCTGGCAGCGGCTCCCGGGGTGCCGAAACTGATCGATCTGCACCACCACATCCTGCCGCCGGACTACTTGTCGGCGGTGGGGACGGCGAACATCGGCGAACCTGCCGGGCGTGCGACCCGTCGGCATCGATCGAGGCGATGGACGCGATCGGCATCGAAACCGCGGTGACCTCGATTTCGGCCCCGGGATTTCCCCTGAATAACACGCGACTGGCGCGGCGCGTGGCCCGCGGGTGCAACGACTACGCAAAGAAATTGACCGGCGATCATCCGGGCCGGTTCGGCATCTTCGCCGCGATGCCCCTCCCCGACGTGGAGGGCGCGCTCGCGGAAGTGAAGTATGCCTTCGACGTCCTGGGCGCGGACGGGATCGGGCTCCTCACCAGCTACAACGGCGTCTACCCGGGCGATCCGCACTTCGCCCCGTTCTTCGACGAACTGGAGAGGCGCAAGGCGGTGGTTTTCTTTCACCCGACGCCCTGCACCTGCTCGGCGGGCGTGAATGTAGGGGTTCCGGCTTCCTCCATCGAGTACCCGCAAGAGACCACGCGGACCATCACCAGCCTGCTCTTCAGCGAGACCCTGATGCGCTGCCCCAACGTAAAGTTCGTGTTCTCGCACGCTGGCGGTACCATGCCGTACATCGCCACGCGGATCGCCCGGCGGCAGGATCCCAAGGCGCCCGACCCGATCGGGCAGCTCAAGCGCTTGTACTACGATGTCGCTCTCTCCGTGAATCCGGTGACGGTGCCGGCCTTGCTGAAGTTCGCTGGTCCCCAGCGAGTTGTGTTCGGGAGCGACTTTCCCTTCGCGTCGAAGGCGGCGGTGCAAACCGCGGCCGGAACGCTGGCGGAACTGGCGGCCGATGAGCGCACCTTCCGCCGCATCGCCCGGGACAACGCGCTAAGTTTCCTGCCAACCCTGAAAGGACGAATCGGGCGTGGCTAAACCAGTGAACTTGAATGTCAACGGAGTGCGTCATTCGGTGCACGCCGATCCGCCCAGGACCGTGTTGAGCGTCCTGCGCGATGACCTGCGTCTTACCGGCACCCTGCTGCTGATCCGGTGATTCAGCGTCGCGATACGCTTCGCAGGCGGTAAGTCACCAGTTACATACCGTCACCTTACCTCTCCCGAGGGCTGTATCCGCGGCTTCGGACCTTATACTGCAATCCTCATGAAGATCTGGTTGGTTCCGTGCCTGACTCTCACGGCGTCGATTCTCCTGGTTGCGGCGCCAGAACGCGGCAATCTGCGCGCCGGCGCCGCGCGGGTGGAGATCACCCCGTCAGAGGGGAACTACCCGCCGCCGTACAAAACCGTCCTCGACAAGATCTATGTCCGCGCGCTGGTGTTGGATAACGGCAACGCCAAGGCGGGCCTGATCACCGCCGACGCGGTGAACATGGAGACCGAGTACTGGGCGACGGCTGCCCCCAGGATCGCCCGGGAGACCGGCATGGCCGAAGCCAACCTCCACGTGTCCGCCACCCATTCACACAGCGCCCCCGGCTGGTGAAAACCGGCGACCCCGCCGCGGTGGCCTATGGTGAAAAGGTCGCCGCCGCGATGATCCAAGCGGTGAGCCAGGCGCTTGCCGCCGCCGCTCCCGCAAAGATCGGTTACGGGACCGGAGAGGCGCACCTCAACGTCAACCGCGACTGGTTCAATCCGGCGGACAACCACTGGTACCTCTACCAACCCTATCAGGGCACTAATGACCAGCGGCCGTCCGATAAAACCGTGGCGGTGCTCAAAGTTGAGAAGCCATCCGGCGAACTGATCGCCATGTACGTGAACTACGGTCTGCACGCCGTGGTGAACAACGGGGGCGGCGGGTCCGAGGTCAGCGGAGACTTTCCGGGGGCGATGTCGCGCTACATCGAGGGCCAGTCCGGCGGCAAAGCCGTGGCCCTGTGGACCAGCGGGTCGGCCGGCGATCACCACCCAATTTTCAAAGTCTGGATCGACCGCCGCGGGGGGTCGATCCCCGAAGAGCAGGCCAAAACGCACGTCCTGGTGAACACTTTCGGGCAGATGTTGGCCGAAGAAGCCCTGTTCGTGGCCGGCCACATCCAAACCACCGGCAACGTCGCGCTTTCCGCTGCGCAGAAGGTGGTGAAGTGCCCCGGTAAGGTCACTACCCCGCGCAATCACCCGCTCTTCTGCGCCTATCCGGACTGGCCGGTATCCACCGCCGGCCTGCCGTCCTGCGACAACTACAAGGACGCCGAAGGGCCGTCGGTAGAGATCCGGCTGTCGGTGTTGATGATCGATAAGATCGCCCTGGCCGGCGTCTCCGGAGAGCTGCTGACCGATCTGGGATTGCACGTCAAACGCTCCTCGCCCTACACCCAAACCGTGATCGTGGCGCTGACCAACGGCTCCTCCGGCTACATCCCCGACGATGCCAATTACGACAAGAACTCCTACGAGAGCACGACCACGCGCATCAGGCGGGGATGCGCGGAAACATCGATCATCAACGGACTCAACGAGCTGATGAGCCGGTTCTAATCCGGCTCCATTCCATTTTTCCAATGAGGTATTACCATGACTGCAACTGAGAGGGCCTGGGGAATCGTGTTTCTTGTCTACGGCGGCCACCTCCAGCAATCCCCGGCTGGCTCAGTTCGCGCTACGCTGAGGATTCTGTGATGAGCGAAACCACCCGGCGCAGCCTGCTGCAAGCTGCCACACTCGCCGCCGCAACCGCGGCTCCTCTCCCGGCAGATACTTGGGAAGGAACGCCCTCGCTGGCGCTATCCAACGACCGCCTGAAAATGACGGTGCTGCTGCGTGGTGCTACCGTTGCCGACTTGGTTCTGGCGGACGACACGGAAAAGTTGAGCCCGCTGTGGAACCCGGTGCGCATGAACAGCGAACTTGGCCGTGAGGCGCAGCCATCCTCTTCCGTGGGCCACTTCGTTTGCGTCGATGGCTTCGGCGGTGTCTCGCCGGAGGAACGGGCTGCCGGTCTGCCGAACCACGGCGAAGCGCACCTGCAGGAATTCCGCTCCCAGTCCCGCAAGCAGGGCGCGGTCTCGGAACTCACGCTCACCGCGACGCTGCCAGTCATGCAGGAGAACTTCACCCGCACCTTCCAAGTCGTCGACGGCGAGAACGTGGTCTACGTTGAAAGTACGCTCGAAAACCTGCTAGGGTTCGACCGCCCGGTACAGTGGGCCGAGCACGTCACGGTCGGCTCGCCGTTTCTGGAATCCGGGGTGACGGTTTTCGATCTCTCGGGGGTTCGTTCGCAGACTCGTCCGTACCAGCAGTCCACCAATTCCGCTGGGACCATGCGCCGCCTGGTTTCCGGTCAGGACTTCCAGCGGCCGCTGGCCCCGGTGCTGGACGGCCGGAAAGTGGATATGCGGACCACGCCCGCTGCGCCGAACTATCTCGATCACACCGCGACCCTACTTGACCCTTCGCGAGAATTCGGCTGGACCACGGCGCTCAACCTGAAGCGGCGCCTCCTCCTGGGCTACGTTTTCCGCCGCGCCGAGTACCCATGGTTACAGACCTGGGGCAACTACCCGTCGACTGGGAAGTTGGCTAGAGGCATGGAGTTCTCCACCCAGCCCTACGATCTGCCGCGCCGCGAGACCGCCGCCAACGGCCCGATGTTCGACACCCCTACCTTCCGGTGGCTACCGGCAAAATCGAAGATCCAGACGCGCTTCCTGTTCTTCTATGCGCCCGTGCCCGCGGGTGCGCGTCTGCAGGTCGCGCTGCCCGCGTCCCTGCGAATCTAAAGCGGGCAAAGGGCGGGATCGCCGCCTTGTCCACGCTGCCCGAGCCCTTGTATTTCGCGACCTGCGGGTAGGGACACAGCGGCGCTTCGAACCGCATAGCGGCCCGCTCCACTTACGGGTAACATACTCGTGACTCACCTGCATGTCACTGGTTACGCCTTGAGTTCTGGTTCCACACGCTACACGATACGTAGCCAAGGGAACCAAGCGGCTAGGGGGGGCGGGGCGAATCGCTTTCGTTAACTCAACTCCCCATTGCGCCCGGCCACCACACCAATTCACAGGAGGCAGATGCCATGTTGCAGTGCTCCAATCGCCTGATTTTCTTAGCGATCCTCTCCGGGATCCTGACCAGCACGGCTTTAGGCCAGGAGTTCCGCGGCAAAGTGCAAGGCCGGGTCACGGATCCCACTGATGCGGTTGTGCCCGGTGCCTCCGTAACACTCGTCAACACCAGCACCAACGTTCCGACCACGCAGACCACCAACGAGGCGGGGCTTTACCGCTTCGATCACGTGGATCCAGGTCCCTACATGCTCACGGTGCAGGTGGCTGGGTTCAGCCGGTTTGTCCAGCAAAACGTCACCGTACAGGCGCAGGGGGACGTCACCATCGATGCCGTTCTAAAGACCGGCGACGTCCGCGAAACCGTTACCGTGGAGGCAAGTCCCGTGGCGGTAGAGTTCAACTCCTCCGGGTTGAAGACCACGGTGGATCCCAAGTTCGCCGAGGACGTGGCCCGTCTGGACCGAAATCCGATAAAACTGGCGTTGCTGAACCCAGCGGCGTTGGAAACCCGGCGCCAGGAAATGAACCCGTTCCAGTCGCTTTCCGCCAACAACCTCGATCTTGGCGGCGGCACCAACACCCGCAACGACGTGCTGGTCGACGGCAGTCCGGTTTCCATCGGCCAGAAGGCGAGCTACACGCCGAACGCCGACGCCGTGGCGGAAGTGAACGTGACCCAAAACAGCGTGGACGCGGAGACCGGCCACAGCTTCGGCGGCGTCCTACAGATGACGCTGAAGTCGGGCACTAACGACTTGCACGGCAGCGCGTTCTACGTTGCCCGCAACCCGAAGCTGAACGCCATGACGGACCGCACGACCCCGAGCAGCCGCTCGTCGCGGTACAACATCTGGGGCGGCACCGTCGGGCACCCGATCATTAAGAGCAAGCTGTTCAATTTCGCGAGCTACGAGGGATGGAAGTGGATGCAGCCGCAGGCTCGCTCGAGAACCGTTCCCACGGACCTGGAGCGCACCGGCGACTTTTCCCAGTCCCTGAACACCGCCGGCGGCGTGAGAACCATCTACGACCCCTGGACCACCACGCTTGATCCGGTCAGCGGTGCCGTCACGCGCGTGCCGTTCGCCGGTAACAAGATCCCGACCTCGCGCATGGACCCGCTGGCGGTGAAACTGATGCCGGGCCTGATGAAGCCCAACGCCGCCGCCGACAATATAACGGGAACCAACAACTACAAGTTTGTCGATTTTTACAACTGGACCTACTGGAATTTCACCGACCGTGCCGACTACTACGCCACCGACAAACTGAGAATCTACGGCCGCGTGAGCCGCTACCACGCCGACCAGGGCCAGGCTACCCCCGCGTTCATGGCGTACGCGGGATTTGCGCCGCATGGCACCCTGCGCGGCACGTTCACGGCTACCGGCAACGCCATCTACACGCTCAGCGCACGAACCGTAGCAGAAGTCCGGGCCGAGTACCACACCATGCAGGATGACTATGGCTATCCGCAATTCGACCTGAAGCCGGACTCGTACTCCCAATGGTGGCCCAACAACAACTGGTGGAAGCCGATGATCCGCACCGACGGTCAATCCATCCAATGGCCGCAGATCCTGATCCCGAGTTCAACCAACAACTTCTATTCGGAGGGAACGATCTGGCTGAGCCACATCAACGGCAGCAGCATGGCCGCGAAGATCTCGCAGCAGCGCGGTGCGCACTTCCTGAAGGCTGGCTTCGACCTGCGCCGCACGGGCGGCGGCTCGGTGACTACCTCCAACCCCCAGTTCACCTTCAACCCCGCGGTGACCGCCAACACCTTCCTGAGCCCGAATACGAAAGTCAATGGCGATGAGTTCGCGACCTTCCTGCTGGGCGCGCTCGGCAACGACTCGGTCATGAACAGCGCTCCGGTGGCGTTTTCCAACACCAATCTCTGGTCGGGTTTTATCCAGGATGACTTCAAGCTCAGCAAGCGCATCACGCTCAACCTCGGGCTACGCTATGAATACGAGCAGCCGTACTACGACAGCTCCCACTGGGAATCGCGAGGCCTTGATCTGACCGCCGCAAACCCGGCCATCTCGGCGGCTCCGCCGAAGATGCCGGCCCAGTATCAGCAGTTTGTCGGTGCGTCTCCGACCTGGAACGGCGCCTGGCAGTTCACGAGTAACAGCAACCCGTACGTGTGGAAGCCGCAGAAGACCGTGTTGATGCCGCGCATCGGCATGGCGTTCCGCGTGAACGACGTCACAGCGATTCGCGTTGGCTACGCGCGTTACGCGCAGCCCACCGACATGCCGCCGAACCAGACGGCGGTGACGGGCGCCACCAACGTGAGCCTGCTCTCGCCTTTCGTGCCGTTCTACACGCTCAATCAGGCGGAACTCGGTTTGTTGCAGGGCGTCCCGCAGGCGACTCTGGCGAGTCCCTTCGATGCGATCAACCCGCTCCAGCCCGCGCTCTCCCAGACCTGCGGAGCGTTCTGCGGCATCGGCACCAGCGCTCTGACTTCGGTCAATCAGGACTATAAACGCCCGGTGAACGACCGCTTCAACGTCACCATCTCCCGCCAGTTGCCCCACAAGATTCTGGCGGAAGCGACTTACTTCGGCAACTGGGGACGGCACCTCTCCTACATTCAGAACCAGAACCTGATGAACCCGCAGATCGGGTACACCAACAAGACGGCCATCGCCGTCAACGTGGCCAACCCGTTCTATAACTACCTCACGCCGGCGCAGTTCCCTGGCCCGCTGCGCAACCAGGCGACGGTCACGCTGCAAAGCCTGCTGGTGCCCTACCCGCAGTACGGGAACATCTTCCAGACCCTGTCCTCGGGACGCAGCGAGCGCTACGATTCGGCGTACATCAAGGTGCAGCGTCCGTTCAGCAATGGCTTCAACTTCATGTTCGGGTACAACTACAACTACGAACGCGAGCAGCAGTACTTCGACGACGTGGCGACCTACCAGCGCAACTTCACCTGGATCGACGGCCCCAACCCGCGCCACAGGATCACCATCGCGGGCATCTACCAGTTGCCGTTCGGCAAAGGACGGCACTTCCTGAAGGACCTTCCCAAGGTTCCGCAAGCCATTCTGGGTGGCTGGCAGACGACGGGAACGTGGTTCTACATGTCAGGCGATTATCTCCGCTTCGGCGCGGCGGCCGCGACCTGCGACCCGGGCCTGTCCAACCCAACCCGGCAGAAGTGGTTCAACACCTCCTGCCTCTCGGTGCTTCCGGCTTACACGCCGCGCACCAACCCGTGGCAGTACGCCTCCACCAGAGGCCCGCGCTACTGGGACCTGCAGGCCAACCTCTCCAAGACGTTCAACCTGACGGAGAGGGTTAAAGCCGAGTTCAAGCTGGCCGCCTACAATGCAGCCAACATCCTGAACCTGGCCGACCCCATCTTGGTTGTTACGGACGGCGCGTTCGGACAGGCCGTGCGCCAGAACAACACGACCGCCGGCCGGCAACTGGAGTACAGCCTGAGAATCCACTTCTAGCCCGTCCAGTTCAGCGAAGTGCGGGTGAGTAAGTCGCCACTCACCCGCCGACGGCGCCACCTCCAAACCCAACTATGCCTTACCGTATCATGGTGCCGCGTTCTCTTCCTTCGGCATCGTGAATTCGAACGACCCTGGTCCGCGGACCGTGCGACTGTACGCCGTGACCGAGTAGCGCCACAACTTCGGACTGCACGGTCCGGGTTACGTTTGGTAAAGGATGTAAAGAACCGGTGACCGGTGACTCTCCGGCTTGGGAAATCCGGAAGGCACGGGGCCGGATTTGGTGGTATGGTTGACGATTAAACGAAAGCTGCAATCCAGGATATGCATCTCCCCAGCCGTTCCCCAAAGCCGTTCTTAACCCGTCGCGCCGTTTGCGGGGTGCTTGGAGGACTGCTGGCTCCGACCGCCGCGCTTTCCCAGACAGCGCCAAGCGGCGATGGCGCCGCAGGCGAGATCATGGCCCGGTTGAGCGGGTACATGGGCGAAGCCGGGGACCGCGGGATCCCGCCGGAGGTCGTCGAAAAGACCAGGCAGATGGTCATAGACACCTTGGCCGCTATGATTTCGGGCACGCAACTTCCCCCGGGGCGTTTTGCGATACAGTTCGCGCGCAATTATGGAGGGGCAAAGGTCGCGACCGTCGTAGGCTCGAATGTGGTCTGCGGACCCGTGGAGGCCGCGCTCGCCAACGGGATGCTGGCGCATGCCGACGAGACCGATGACACGCACCCGCCGTCGCAGTCGCACCCGGGCTGCTCGATTGTGCCGGCGGCGCTGGCGGCGGCAGAGCGGTTCGGAGGCGGTGGGGAGCGCTTCTTGCGGGCCGTCACGCTGGGTTACGACGTAGGAACTCGCGTGACGATCACGCTCGGCAAATTGCAGTATATGGCGCAGAGTCACCGAAGCACCCATGGCATCGCCGGGAACTTCGGATCTGCTGCGGCGGCAGGTTGTATGGCCGGTTTGAACGCCCGGCAAATGCGCTGGCTGTTCTCCTACGCCGCGCAGGAGGCCTCCGGGTTGGCTTCGTGGCAGCGCGACACCGAACACATCGAGAAGGCTTTCGATTTCGGCGGCATGCCGGCCCGCAACGGTATCACAGCGGCGCTGCTAGTGCAGGCCGGTGGCAGCGGAGTGGACGACATTCTTACGGGGAGCGACAACTTGTGGCAGGC
>JAPKZC010000391.1 GCA_026394025.1 Candidatus Solibacter sp. | reverse complement strand
GCCGTTGACGATGGCCTGGTCCACCTGCGCGCCGGGAATCCGGCCGAGGGCGGCACGGGCGGCCATTTGTTCGGCAGCATCATCGCCCGCGGCGATGGCGGCGAGGGACGGCACGGCGGAAGCATTCGCTACCCTGCCGATACCTTGCAGCGCGGCCAGGCGAACCGGCTTGCTCGAACCCTGCAAGGCTTTGGTGAACGCGGGCAGCGCGGACACCTCGCCGCGTTCGGCGAGGAGCCCGAGAATGCGGATCTGGGCCGCTTCGCCGAGCTTGGGCATCTCGGCCATCAACAGGCTCGCAGAGCCGGGCATCAGCCCGGCGATGGCGATCGCCTGCAGACGCAAATCGCTGCCGTGGAGGGCCTCCATCAGGACCGGGGTCGCCTGGGCGCCGCCGGTGTGCGCCAGCCCGCGCAGTGCCGCTGCCTGAACGGTGCCCGGATCGCGATTGGCGTACAGGGTCTTGTAGATCGGCAGCGCGGATGCCGCGCTGCCCCGTTCGGCCAGCAGGTTGGCGGCCTGCAAATAGGCCTCGGCCGCATCGGCGTGGACCTCGCCTTTGGTCTGGCCTTGCGCCTCCGACAGCACTGCGAGTGCCGCCGGATCGGCGATCTTTGCGAGGGCGAAGAGGGCCGCCGAGGCCGTCGCCGGTTCTACTCCGAGAGCCAGAGGGCGCAGGATGGCGACGGAGCCCGCATCGCGCCGCACGCCGAGCGTATTGACGATGCCAATGCGTGTGCGGTCGTTCGTCTTGGCCAGGGTCTCGCGCAATGCGCGGTCCACGGCAGCGCCGGGAATCCGCTCGAGAGCGTAACGCCCCAACTCCGCCGTCTTCGGGTCGGCGAGCACTTCGACGAGGACGGGCACCGAAGCTTCCGTCCCCATGACGCTGAGCTGTTTGCAGATGAAGTCTTTGCCGCCGGGGGTCGCGTTGGATTTCAGGAACGCGATGAACTTCTGCTCGAGGGCGCGAGTTTCGGCCGGCGAACTTCGCACTTTGGCCACGATTTCGGACAGCGCCTGCAATGGCTGCCGGCTGGTCTCGAACTGCCACTTGGCCGTCTGCACCAGAAGGTCGTCGAGATCGGCTGTCTGGGCCGCTCCGAACGGGCACAGCGGCGCCAGCACCAGACACGTCAGGATAACTGTTTTGCTCATCGCGATTGCTCCATTTGCCGGCATCACAGATGCCACGGACTTCGCATGGGACGGGAGAGCCAGCGGTTCGCCTCCGCGTCGTTCTTGAACTGTTCCGCCACCGGATCCCACTCCAGCTTACGCCCGAGACTCAGGGCGATGTGCTCCTGCTGCACCACGGTCTGGGCACGGACCGCGCCTTCGATCGGGCAGATCGTTTTCTGTCCGCCGCGGATGGCCTCCAGAAGATTGCGGCGATGATCGTTGCTGCGGATCACCTGAATCTGGCTGGGTCCGATCTTCTCGGAGGCGAGCGACTCGGGGCGAGTGACGATGCCATCGCGGCTGACGAAAATCCAGCCCTCGGTCCCGTAAACGACCGTGGCCCCGGTGGACGGCAGGGCATTGAACTCGGGCGCTCTTTTCCGCGCAGTCACCATGTCCATGTGAATCAGGCGGATGCCGTTGGCGTACTTGTGCTCGACGGTGTACTGGTGCGGTACATCGCGGATATCGGTGTAGAAGGTGGCGGCGCCTTCGACTTCAACCGGGCCGGTGTGATCGGCATCGGCCACCCACTGGGCGATGTCGATGTCGTGTATGCCCCAGGCTCCGTCCAGGCAGCCTAATCCGTAGTCGCTGATGAACAGCCAGGCGGCGACGGAAACCCGCATATCGGAGTATGGCGCCCAGGGGGCCGGCCCCAACCACATGTCGTAATCGAAGCCGGGAGGCGGCTCTTTGGGAACGCCGAAGAGCGTGTCGTTCGGGCCGCGCACCGAGCCCACCATAATGGTCTTCAACTGGCCGATTCTGCCGTTGCGCGCGAGTTCGACGGCATGGCGATAGTAGAAACTCGACCGCTGCTGCGTGCCGAACTGAAAAGCCACGCTGTTCTCGTTGACGGCCTGGCGTACGGCCTTGGCGTTGGCCACGGAGAGGGCGAGCGGTTTCTCGCAGTACATGTGCTTGCCCGCACGGGCGGCGGCGCAGGCAATCAGCGGGTGCCAGCGTTCGCCGGTGGCGATCAGGACGCAGTCGATGTCGGGTCGCGAAATCAGCTCCCGGTAGTCGTTGTATTGGGCGCAGGCGGTGTCGCCATAGCGCAGGTTGACGACGGTCGAGATCCGTTCGCGAGTGGCCTGGTTGACGTCGCAAACCGCCGCCACGTGGACATCCGCCTGGGACAGGAAGCCCCGCATATCTCCGCTGCCCTGCCGGCCCACGCCGACGGCTCCGAGGACGATCTTTTCGCTGGGCGCGACGTAGCCGTCACGGCCCAAGGCAGAAGACGGGACGATGGTGGGGAATGCGGCCGCCATTCCGCCCGCCAGCCCTTTCAGAAAGTCACGACGTCCGCTCATCACGCCTCTCTTCCTTCTCCGGCACTACCAGTTCAGCTTACCCTGTATAGTAATCTGCCGGCCGCCCTGGGCCTGGTGATCTGCCCGAACCTCGCATTGGTCGGGCTCAACTGCGGCCCGCCCCAGTTGGGGTGGTTGAGAGCGTTGTCACGGCGGACAGCAAGAGGACCACTGTTAGTCTGAAGCAGTTCATCTTACGCACCTTCCCTCGCGAAATCGCGGTTTGAGGTATCGTAATGCGGTTTCCGGACAGCTTCAATCCACGAAGGGCTGTTCATCCTGTTAGCTGGACAGATTCGCTCTGGACCCGGTGCGGCGCGGTACGCTGTACGCAGGATGACAAGACGCACGTTGCTGATTGGGGGCGCGGGGCTGCTTTGGGCCCAGGAGATACCTTCGGAGCAGAGGGCGCAGGTGGATGCGGCCATTCCCAGGAAGGCGCCGGCCAAGCCGAAGAAGCGGCGCCGCATGCTGGTGAGCAATCTGTCGATGCGGGACGGCCGTCCGGTGCGCGGCAGTTCCTACGCCGTCATGCCAGCGGCGAACTATGCGTTCGAGCAGATGGGGAGCCGGACGGGCGCATATGAAGCGGTGTTCAGCAACGACATCGAGATGTTCCGTCCCGGCAAGATCGAACAGTTCGACGCGCTCTGTTTCCTGAATACGGTGGGGGTGCTGTTCGACGATCCGGAGCTGCGGAAGTCGCTGCTCGGCTTCATTGCGGGGGGCAAGGGTTTCGTGGGGATCCACGATGCCATCGCCACCTTCGTGCAGTATCCCAAATACGACCAGTGGCCCCCTTTCGGCCAGATGCTGGGCGCGACCGAGAACGGGGGCCATCCGTGGGATGGCGAGACAATGACGGTGAAGGTGGACGACCCGAAGAACCCCGTCAACGCCGTCTTTCGCGGCCAGGGATTTGAGATTGCCGACCAGGCATTTCAGTTCCAGGAACCCAAGTTGAGAGACCACCTTCACGTCCTATTGAGCATCGATGTGGAGAAGACGCCGTTTTCACCGCGGCGG
>JAPKZC010000376.1 GCA_026394025.1 Candidatus Solibacter sp. | reverse complement strand
TCGCGGAACAGCCAGTACGGTTGGATGCCGCCACCCGTGTACACGACCACGGTGGGCTTGAAAGGCACCGCCCGCACAATACGCCAAGCATCCTCCAGACTGGGCGGCAACGACAGCGCGGCGTGATTCGGGCCAAGCACGTCGACGTCGGCCCAGAGGCCGGGCAGGGTGATGACGCCGGCCTCCTTGCCGCGCCCCTTTTCCGGACGCGCGCACTGGACACCGATCGCGAAATACACGTTGACGTGCTCGCGGAGCTGCATGGCGTCCCATGCCGCGTCGTCGTTCCAGCCAGCGCGGTCCAGATGGGCGAAGTGCGACACGTTGCCCGGCTTGCAGAACAACGCGAGGATGCCGCGCTCCTGACCGTTGAAGACACTGCGCAGGAAACCGCTGGCCGCGCGGAAGTCCGGACTGGCGGCGTCGATGGAGATGGCCGCGCTCATAGCAGGATCTCCAACTCGCGCCGGACCATCGAGAGCAGGTCTTCGACGGACATGCTCTTCTGCCAGCGCCGATGAATGCGTTCGGTCCACTTGGCAGCATCGCTGCCGGGCAGGTCGCAGCTATCAGAAAAGACGCCCCGGACACCGCGGCGGTCCAGTTCGACGGCGGCTTTCACGAGCCAATACGCGGCCAACGCGCGACGGGAAAACGGCAGGGGCGGCTTGGTCTTTTTGGGTTCTTGCACTAAATCCTCGCATGAAAGCAAAAGGCGCCGCCCTGGTGGCGACGCCTCGAGATGCTTTTCGGGTTGTGTTGGGAGACCCTGGCTACCCGGCGAGCGTGCCAGGAATGTGCCAGGGGCCTCCCTTTCGTGCCGTTCTGACCGTTTTGGCTATACGTGGAATCAGTAAGTTACGGGAACTACGTGGGGACCTGAAGGCCAAGTCCCTCTCTTCGCACCATATTTTCAATAACTTAGCGACGATCATCCGAAATCGGGTGGTCCAATACCGGTGCCGCCGCTGTGCGACGGGCGTTTGAAAACGCGGTGCGGGTTCGCGATTTCGTGCCGTACCGTGAAGCGACGGGCTGGGCGCGCGGCGTCGACGATGCCATTGATTGGGTCGAACAGTCGCTGAATGATGGCCAGGCTGCCGCGGTCATCGAGCTGTGCGAATCCGCCCTGCAGTCCCTGCTGGGGGCGATTCTGGCGGTGGATGATTCCGATGGCCACTTTGGCGTGCTGCGGGACCGGTTAGGTTGATGGCGCCGCGCTCGGGCCGTCGATTTCCCGGCATCCGCTATCGGCGGGCCAGGAGGGCGCCGAGCCAGACGGCGGCGTATCCGAAGGCGACGCTGCCCAGGATATTGGCCAGGCCAATCCAGAAGCCGCCTTCGCGCACGGCGGAGTAGGTCTCCCATTCGAAACTGGAAAACGTGGTGTAGCCGCCGAGGAACCCCACGACGAGCACGAGCCGCCAGTAAGGGTGAGGCTGGAACCGCTCGGTGAGCAGGGTCATGACGAGTCCGATCAGGAAGCAGCCGGTGACATTGACCACCATGGTGCCGGCGGGGAAGCGGGCGCCGAAGCGGCTGGTGATGGCGGCGCCCACCAGATATCGCGCCAGCGAACCGGCGCCGCCGCCGAGCAGAATCAGGAGATACTTCATCGGGTCAGATCCGGACGCCGCGGCTGGGATGGGAGCCTACGAGGATTCCAGGCACTCCGCGATTTCCTTCTCGCCAATTGCGCCGCTCTTGATGACGCGCCAATAGGGCTCGGTGATGTCAATGGTGGTGGCGCCCTCGCCGGTGCAGCGGCCGCCATCGAGGACCAGATCCACGCGGCCATCCATCATACCGAACACGTCGATGCCGCTGGGGCAGGTGGGATGGCCGGAAATATTCGCGCTGGTGGAAATCAGCGGCTGGTTGAGCAGGGCGATCAACTTGTTGGCCACGGCGGACCGGGAATGACGCAACGCCAGGCGCCCCGTGTTGCCGGTGACTTTGAGCGGAATCCTGACCGAGGCGGGCACGATCATGGTCAGCGGTCCCGGCCAGAAGCGGCGCGCCAACAGGAAGAAGCGGGCAGTCAGTTCGCTGGCCAGTTCCTCGGCCATCATGATGTCGCGGATCAGGATCGGCAGTGCGCGGTTGGGTTCGCGGCCTTTGGCTTTAAAGACGCCGGTGACGGCGCGGAGGTTGAAGGGGTCGGCCACCAGTATGTACAGCGCGTCGGTGGGGATCGCCACCACCAGTCCGCGGCGCACGGCGGCGGCGGCTCGCTCCAGCGCTTCGGGCTGGGGATCCTGGGGATCGATTTCGACCAGGTCGGTTGCCATCTTGAGCTATAGTCCGTTCCGATCTTAGCGGGGATCGATGGCCTCGGCAACGTCGATCGCCATTTGGTAGCGGCCGAACGGAGCGCTGAGTTGCACGCCTTGCACCATCTTACAAACTCGGGAGACCATTTCGCGCGCGATGGCGACACCCTCTTCGCGGGCCTTCTCGGCGTTGTCCACGCGGCGCATGCGGTCCATGAACATTTCCGGCACCGGGACGCGCAGTTCGTTGACCATGAATTCGGCGTTACGGAAGCTGGTGAGCGGCCAGATGCCGCAGAGTACCGGAATCTTGACGTGCTCGATGCGCTTCAGAAACGCCTCCAACAGGTCGAGATCGAAGACCGGCTGCGTGACCACGTACTCCGCGCCGGCCTCCACCTTCCATTCAAAGCGGCGGATCTCCTCATCCATATTGAACGCGCCCGGGTTGGCGCCGACGCCGATCAACAGAGCGGTCTGCGAGCCCATCGGGTTGCCCCCGATATCCAGGCCGTGATTCAGATTGCGCACGATGTTGACCAGGCCGATGGCGTCCACGTCGAACACCGCGGTGGCGTCCGGATACGAGCCCATGCGGGGCGGATCGCCGGTGATGCAGATCAAGTTGCGCACGCCCAGGCTGTGCGCCCCCAGCAATTCACTCTGGATGCCGAGGATATTGCGGTCGCGGCAGCAGAAGTGGTTGACGGCCTCGATGCCGGCGAGTTCCTGGATCAACTGGCAGGTGACCTGCGCGCTCATGCGGGCGCTGGCGCGCGGGCCATCTGGAACGTTGATGGCGTCGATGCCGTGCTCGGCGCACATTTTCGCGCCCGCGATCTCGCGCGTGGCGTCCACTCCGCGCGGCGGCAGAATCTCCACGAAGGAGACGAACTGCCCCGCGGCCAACCTGGCGCCCACCTTGGATTTTTCGGCGATCGGAACCGGCGTCAAGGCATGCGCCTTGACCCTGGGTTCCTCCACCGTGACCGCCAGTTTTGGCTGCAGCGGTTGGAGCGAGCGGGTTTCCGAGCGGATCAGTTTGATATGGTCCGGCGTGGTGCCGCAGCAGCCGCCGATGATCTTGACACCCGCCCAGAGCAGGCGGCGCGCGTACTGCGCCATGTACTCGGGCGAGCACAGGTACATGTTGCGGCCTTCCACGCGCATCGGCAGCCCGGCGTTGGGCATCGCGCTCAGCGGCTTGGTGGCGTACTCCATCATGCGCTCGACGGTTTCGAGCGTGGCCTTGGGACCCACCGAGCAATTGAGGCCGATGGCATCCACCGGCCAGGTGTTCATTTCGCGGGTGAAGGTCTCCGTATCGGTGCCACCGGGCAGATAGCCGAAATCGTCGATGGTCACTTGCGCGACCATCGGCACGTCGCCGCCCGAGGCTTCGTGCCCCGCCATGACGGCCTCGCGCAGCTCATCGAGGTTGCCGAAGGTCTCGAAGATCAACAGATCGGCGCCGGCTTCCAGCAAGGCATCGATCTGTTCGCGGAATGCGGCGCGAGCTTCGGCGAAGGATGTCGGTCCCAGCGGCTCGATGCGCACGTTGAGTGGTCCCACGGCGCCGGCGACAAACGCACCGTTGGCCGCCTCGCGCGCCAGGCGCACGCCGGCCAGGTTGATGGCTTTCAACTTTTCGGCGAAGCCGAACGCGCCCAAACGCTGCCGGGTGGCGCCGAACGTGTTGGTTTCCAGAATCTCAGCGCCTGCTTTGGAATACTCCTGATGAATCTGGCGAACCGTGTCGGGCGCGGAGAGGTTGAGCTCATCGAAGCAGCGGTTGATGAACACGCCGCGCGAGTAGAGCATGGTGCCCATGGCGCCATCGGCCACAATCACGCGGCTGGCCAACTGGTCACGAAATTCCTGGGCGCGGGTATTGGTGGATGTCGTCATGAGAAACCGTCGCAAGTGCCGCTCGAAACGCTAGAAGTGCAATATGTTTCATTTTAACGCAGGTGGACTCCGCACCGCTCGCCGACCTGATACCATGGGCGCGAAACCATGCGACGTCGTGACCTTCTCCGTTCCTGCGCGGCGGCTCCGCTCGCGCTTGCCGCCGGCCGCCGCGCCTTCGGCCAGATTCGCTATCAACCCACCTGGGAATCGATCGACGCACGCCCCAGCCCGGCCTGGTATACCGATTCCAAGTTTGGCATCTTCATTCACTGGGGCGTCTATTCGGTACCGGCGTATGCGCCCGTCAAATCCAAGGGCGAGACCATGTATGCCGAGTGGTATTGGAACTCGCTCAACAAGGCGAATTCCTCCACCCGCAAGTTCCACGACCGCAACTACGGCGCCAACTTTCCCTACTTCGATTTCGCCCCAATGTTCCGCGCCGAACTCTACAATCCCGACCACTGGGCCGATGTCTTCGAGCGCTCCGGCGCCAGGTACGTGGCGCTCACCTCGAAGCACCACGAAGGCTTTACCCTGTGGCGCAACGAGCAGGCCAACAAGACTTGGGGACGCCCCTGGAACGCGGTGGATATCGGCCCCAAACGCGATATCGCGCTGGACCTCATGGAGGCCGGACGGCGGCGTGGCCTGCACATGGGAATCTACTATTCGCTCTACGAGTGGTACAACCCGCTGTGGCTCGCCGATAAGAAACGCTACGTGGCCGAGCACATGTTCCCGCAGTTCAAGGACGCCGTCACGCACCTCAAGCCGAGCATCATTTTCTCCGACGGCGAGTGGGACATCACCAGCGCCGAATGGCGGTCGCCCGAACTGCTGGCGTGGCTGTTCAACGAATCGCCGGTGCGCGATGAAGTGGTGATCGACGACCGCTGGGGCAAGGACACGCGGCACAAACACGGCGGCTACTACACCACCGAGTACACGAGCGGCATGCAGCAGGCGGCGCACCCCTGGGAGGAAAGCCGGGGCATGGGTTATTCCTACGGATACAACCGCATGGAGACGCTGGCGGATTACCACAGCGATCGCGAACTGCTGATGATGCTGCTGGACATTGTGGCGCGCGGCGGCAATCTGCTGCTCGATATCGGACCCACCGCCGACGGACGCATTCCGGTGGTGATGGAGGAGCGCCTGGTCCAGATCGGCGATTTCCTGCGCCCCAACGGCGAGGCCATTTACGGCACGCACGCGCGTAAAACGCCGCGGCAGTGGAGCAAGGGCTCCATCCCCAGGTTGGAAGAGAAGGAGTTCATGTCGGACTACGACATCACAAAGCTGGTGGATACTCCGCCTGCCGGCTATGCGCGCGTGGAAGCCTTCTACACCGCGAAAAGCGACGCGGTGTACGCAATTCTGCCGCGCCGCCCGATCCGGGAGGTGGTGTTGGACGATATCGAAACCCCTTCGGGCGTGCGCGTCACGATGCTCGAAGGCGGCCAGCAACTGGAATCCTCGCGCCAGGGCAAGCAACTGCGGATCCGTATCCCCGACGCTGTGTCGGCCGGTTTGCCGGCGCGGCAGGCGTACGTTCTGAAACTGGCCGGAGCAAAGTAGACGGGCGGGTGGGACAGACCATCACCTTGCGTGGTCTGTTTGCTCGGCAAAGCGCCGGATTGACAGAGTCGAAGAAGCACCCCACCTAAACTGGTGGGGCGGCCCCCAGTTCAGCGGCCGGCGCCTTCGAAAGGCGTCGCGTCGATCAGCAACGCGCACAGCCGCATCTTGCGACAATCGCTTAATTCTGGCTGAAGATCATCGCGATGTCGGGAGCCCTCGGCGGTGATTTCTTGAAGGCGGCGAAGCTGTTGCGGGCGAATGCGATGCTGGCCAAGCCGGTGGCACCGGAACAGTTGACCGCGGCCATATGGGGCGTTCTCGAGTAGATTCCGGCCCGCCGCAGGCGCGGTGTCGGGGTAAACTGGGAATGGAAATCTACAATCCTCATGGCTTCTCCGCCTATTCCGCCGCAGTTGGACCATCTGATCACCCGTCCGTTCTCGTTCTACCCGCCGATTGTCGGCGTCGAACACAACGAATGGTTGTACCGGAAGGCGAGTTGGAGTGAAATTCTGGTAGTGAACTGCAAGAGCGGTGAGGAGGTCTGGATTTCGCGGCGGTACATCGGCGAAGTGTCGCGGGTAGACGACCCGGTGCTGATCGTTGGGTTGAACCGGGAACTTGAATACCAGGCCGGTATGGTGGTGCCGTTCCAGCGGCGGGTGATCGAGATGCCGGTGGCGGTGGGCGGCAACCCGGCGGTGGCGAGTGCGGGCGCACGGCCGGCGCCGGGGCTGATCGTCGGCATACGGATGGCATCGGAGCAGGACAAGCGGATCTTCAAACTGATCGGCGCAGCGGTGACGGCGGCGATCCTGCTGTACGTCCTGGCGGTGAGCCTGTCGCGGCAGCGGGTGGTGTTCACGACCAAGGATCAGACCTACATGGGGCTGACCGCGCGCGACGACCGCACGGAGGTGGTGTTGAAACTGGGAGATCCGGCGTCCGACCGCTGGTCAAGCGAAGAGGGGGCGCTGCAATATGAGGCGCTGGATTATCCGGCCCGCAAGTTGACGGTGATCCTGATGGGCAGTGACCGCAAAAGCGTGCAGTATGTGGGCACCATGGACAAGGATTGGAAGCCCATCCACTCGGTGCCTTTACGCCCGGCCGGGACGACGGACAGCCTGTTGCGCGCACTGAAGCGCTTCTGACTAACGAGGCTCTGCCTCAGACCGACGAGGTGTATTTCCGCCGCGTGTGAGGATCGCACATAATCCGAGAGATGGCTCCGGTCGACAGTGGAGAACTGCAAGCAGTTCCCGCCAATGATTTAGCCGCCGAAGCGGCAGTCG
>JAPKZC010000690.1 GCA_026394025.1 Candidatus Solibacter sp. | reverse complement strand
TCCTTGAGGATGTAGCCGCTGGCGCCGATGTCGAGGCACTCGGCCAGATAATCCTCGTCGTCAGACATGGAGAGGAACACCACCTTGGTATCGGGGCGCTCCTTGCGCATCAGACGGGTCGCCTCGAAGCTGCTCATACCAGGCATACCGATATCCATGAGGACAACATCGGGCCGCACCTGCTGAGCCAGGGCGCCGGCATCCATCGCATTGGCGGCCTCTCCGATGACTTCCATGTCGGCTTCGGCGGCGAGCAGGGTCCGGACGCCGTGCCGGAAGAGCGTATGATCGTCGGTGAGAAGAACTCTGATTTTTGCCATTACGTGACACCTTTTGCGGAAGCCCGCGGCAATTCCAGGATGACCGCGGCACCTTTTCCAGGTGCGCTCCGCAGGGCAAGCGTTCCGCCCAGCAGGGCCGCGCGCTCCTGCATACCCGCCAAACCGAACGACATGGGCTTTCCCCGAGCCGTTTCCGGAATAAACCCGTCGCCATTGTCCTGGATGCTCAATCTAACTCTCTTATCGGTCAAACCGAGTAGAAGCTTTACCGAGCTTGCCTGGGAATGCTTGGAAACATTCTGTAAGGCCTCTTTGGCGACGCGGTAGATCACTTCCTGTACATCCAACGAAAGACCCGCAACGCCAGGTGAAATACGCAAAGTCACGCCAGCGGACTGTTGCCGGCGACACCGGGCGGCAAGCTGACGAAGCGCCGCCTGAAGTCCAAGGCGCTCCACCACTGCCGGGCTGAGTGCGGCGATGGTGCGCCGCAACTCACCCACTGTGCGCTCCGTGATGAGCCGTGCCTGCACGAGGCGCGGGCGCAACGCGGCGGGCGCATCCTTTTCCATCATTTCCAACTGGAGCCGCAAGAGCACCAGCGATTGCGCCGCCTCATCGTGCAGATCGCGGCCGATGCGCCGCCGCTCGTCCTCCTCGGCGCGGCGCGCCTGGGCTTCCAAGCGGCGCATTTCGTCCTGCATGCGGGCGCGTTCCAGGGCTTCGAAGCAGCGCGCGCCGGCGGCGTGGAGCATGGCCAGTTCGCGCGGCAGCCAGGGATAGGGCACGGCGAAACCCAACTGTAACAGGGCCACCTGCTGGATGGGGAACGACCAATAGGACGCATGCGCCCCACGCATGGTGGGACAGGCAATGAGGTGCTCGTCGCGGCTGTCGTGTTCGATGTAGAGCGGGCGGGCCAGTTTTCCGGTGGGCGGCGCAGCCAGCAACTGAAGCCGCCCGGAACGTGCGTGAAACGTGCGGGTCAGGACGGTCACGAGGCGATCCAGCAGATCCTCGAGGCAGACGGCTTCGGCTTGAGCATTGTACAGCCCGAAGAACGCCTGGGACTCGGCCTCGCGCACCTGGTAATAGGCCTGATTCAATGCCAGTCGGGTGACCATTTGCAGTTGCTCCCGGGAGGGCGCGAAACTGCCTGCGAGAAATTGATCGAGCAGCGCGCCGAATTCACCGAGGATCTCGCTGACCTCCTGGAGTGGGAGGTTCAGCCGGGCCAGCCGCCGGCCCTGATATTCCACCTGCTCAAGGAACTGGGCGAGCGTGCGCAGGCGGCTGCCGGCAGCCGGCGTGATCGCCAGGAGTGCGCGAATCTGCGCGGCATCGTAAGGACGTTGGCGCAGCAAGGCGCGGAACTGCCGGTCGAGACGATCGGCGAGGGGCCGGATGGAGCGCAGCAGCAGGCGCAAGTGGCGGCGCGCCCCGGGAGTGAAAAGGGAATCGTTTCTCATGACGGTACTCCGTTGTACAGGCACCCTGGCCTGTCTCTGTGCTGCAAATGCCGACAGGCCAGGATACCTGTCCCGGACGAAAGGTGACCCAATTATGGGTGCAGTTTTGCGCCGTGTTGCTTCAGGATGGCGGCGGCTTCGGGGAAGCCGTTCTTTTCGGCGGCGGCCAG
>JAPKZC010000191.1:1827-10547 GCA_026394025.1 Candidatus Solibacter sp. | reverse complement strand
ATGGAGTTTGTGCCCGGAGAGACGCTCGAAAAACGGATCCAGCGCGAGGGAGCATTCCCGTGGCAACAGGCGGTGGAGATTCTGTTGTGCGCGCTGGACGGGGTTTGCCACGCGCACCAGATGGGGATTCTTCACCGGGACCTCAAACCGGCGAACATCATGATCACCCCGGACGGCCGCGTCAAGGTCACCGATTTCGGAATTGCGCGCGTGCTCAACACGGTCCGGCTCACGCGGGAAGCGCGCATCGTCGGCACGCTGGAATACCTGGCGCCCGAACGCGCGCTTGGCCAGCCGGCGGACGCGCGTTCCGACCTGTACTCGCTGGGCGTGGTGTTGTACGAAATGCTGACGGGCCGGCTGCCGTTCCAGGCGGAGACGGACTTCGCGTTGATGCGTGCCCAGATCGAACAGATGCCGGCGACTCCGCGCGACATCGGCATAACGGTTCCGGCGGTGGTTGAGGAGGCGCTGATGAAGGCGCTTGCCAAAAACCCCGACGACCGGTACCCCAGCGCCACCGCCTTCGCCGCCGCGTTCCGCGAAGCGGTGCGGGCTACCGGCGTTCCCCTGGGGAGGCTCAAAGCCACCCGGCTGGTGGAAGAGCAGGTGAAGCCCAGAACAAAAGCGGGCGGCGCGCCGGTGGGCGGAACATTCCCGCTCGATCAACTGCGGCAGGTGTTGCGAAGCCGCGAAGCGCGCCTGGCGGGAATCGTCGCCTGCGGCCTGCTCGCTCTGGGAGCCGCCGGGATCGGCGCGTACAAACTACTGAGTCCGAAGCCCGCCGCACGGGTGGCCGCCCCCACGCAGCAGGCGGAGCCGTTGAGCCGTGGCCGCGACAATACCGCCGACATGCAGCCGATCGCGCCACCGGTCGAAATTCCCGCCCAGCCCGTTCCAACGGATGTACAGGTTAGCAGTCCCACCGCTCCCGAGCCGGCCGTCCCCGCGCCTGCGCGCCGTGAGCCGCGGGCGCCCGCCCGCGCGGACCCAGCTTCGAGAGCGGCAGCGGCCGCACCGAAAGCCGAGCTGATTCTGGCGGCGCTCGATGAAGGCGGCGCCGCCGGATCTGGCCCTTTGCATTTCGCCGGGATATTGAAAGCGCTGCGCACCGCCGGAACGGCCGGCGCGGCCATTATCGCCGCCGCGGTGGAACGGCGCGGAATCGATTTCCAGCCTACCCCCGATCAGTTGATCGACCTCAAGGTGGCGGGGGCCTCCGATGCGCTTCTTCACGCGGTGGTCACGGGCTATCGCAGCGAGACCCGTACCGCTCCGGCTCCGGTTGCGGTAGCGGCGCCACCGGCCGCCCCGCGCGCCGAACCGGCCGCAATCTCGCATGCGGCTCGCCGTCTGAAGGACATTCGCAAGCTCTATATCGTGCCCACCAAGGATGAGCTCGACGACTATCTTCGCGAGAATATCCGCAGCGACATGGGAGGTCTGGTCGAGGTTACCGATTCGGCGAGCGGGGCCGACGCGTCATTGCGGGTGGAAGTGCAGGATGAGCACGGGAATCGCGTGGTAGGCGCCGCGGGCCGACTGTTTGGCCTGAAAGGCAAGCGGAGGGCGGTGGTCCAGGTTGTGGATCAACGCGACCGTCGTATCCTGTGGAGCGCAGAGGCCGGCGACAACAAGGCCGTGCTGGGCGCCTTCGGAGACGGCGCCCGCAGGCTCGCCTCCCGCATCGCCAAGCAGCTTAGGGAGGACTGGCGCAAGTAACGGGACTCATAGCCATGCCACGATCACGCCGGAAGCGCGGTTTGCCGTATAATCGCCGCAGCGCCGTTTTGTCTGTGCGGATCCGCACGGAACCGGGGCGACCGTGGATGGTGTGTAATGTCGGAACCTAATCCGGGTGAGATCACGCAGTTGCTGCACCAGTGGAAGGACGGGAACCGCGACGCGTTCGACCAGTTGATGCCGCTGGTCTACAGCGAATTGCGCAACATTGCGACCGGACTCATGCGGCGGGAACGGGGCGGCCACACGCTGCAGCCCACCGCGCTGCTGCATGAGCTCTACTTCCGCCTGGTGCAACAGCGCCGCGTCGGCATTGGCGACCACTCTCATTTTTTCGCCTTTGCCGCCAAGCTGATGCGCATGATCCTGATCGACCACGCCCGCGCGCGTAGTGCCCAACGGAGGGGCGGCCCAAACATCCGGGTTCCGCTCTCGGACGAGCTTTCGTGGCTGGGCGACGACGAATCCGACCTGCTCGATTTGAACCGCGCGCTGGACCGGCTCGAACTAATGGACGCCCGCAAGGCCCGCATGATCGAATTGCGCTTCTTCCTGGCGTTCACGGTGGTCGAAATCGCCGAGACGCTGGAGATCTCGAAGGCCACGGTCGATCGAGATCTCAAGTTCGTCCGCTGCTGGCTCTATCGCGAGTTGAAGGGCGCGCCGGGCCTTCCGCCCGCCTGAGGCGCCATGGATCCAGGTTCCGCATCCGAGCCATTCCGCCTGGTGGAGACGTTGTTCCACCGTGCGCTCGCCGTGCCTGACGAAGAGCGCGAGTCCCGCCTGGCGGAGTGGTGCGGAGGCGACGCGGAGTTGTTGCGGGAGGTGCGTTCCCTGGTTGGGGCCTTTACCGAGGCCGGCGCTTCCGGTCCGCCACCGGCTCCGGATCCATGGATCGGCCGGCAACTCGGACACTATTGTGTGGAGCGGTTGTTGGGGTCGGGCGGCTCCGGCGCCGTCTATCTCGCATCGCGGACCGATGGCGAGTTCCACATGAAGGTCGCGGTAAAGGTACTGGCCTCGCGGTTCACCACCGAGTTGCTTCAGGAACGCTTCATAGCGGAGCGGGGCATTCTGGCTTCACTGGCACACACCAACATCGCGCGGTTGATCGATGGCGGCATCACCTCCGCCGGTGAGGTCTATGTAGTGATGGAGTACGTGGATGGCCCGCCGCTCGATTGCTGGGTTGACCAGCATCGCCCGCCGTTGGACGCTCTGCTGCGCATGTTTCTCGCCGTCTGCGATGCGGTCGAGTACGCGCACCGCAACCTGGTGCTGCATCGCGACCTTAAGCCGGCCAACATACTGGTGGATGGCGAGGGACATCCGAAACTGCTGGACTTCGGAAACGCCAAGCTGCTGGGTCCGGAGTCGTCGGGCCGTTTGACGCAACTCGGATTTCGAGCGTTTACGCCCGATTTTGCGAGCCCCGAACAGGTGTTGGGCGGGCCGTTGACGGCCGCAACCGATGTCTATTCGCTGGGCGTGATTCTCTACCGCCTGGTGACCGGCAAACCTCCCTACGCCTTCAAGACCTATTCCGGCGGCGAGTACATCCACGTTCTGCGCGACTACGATCCCCCGGCGCCCAGCGCCGCCATCACACGTGTGGTGGGACCGGCCGCGCACGATGCTCCGTTTCCGCCGGCGCAACGCCGCCGCCAGCTTCGCGGCGATCTGGATGCCATCGTGATGAAGGCGCTCGGTAAGGAAGCGGATCGGCGTTACGCGACGGTGGCCGCCTTCGCCGCGGATTTGCGCTGCTTTCTTGAAGCCAGGCCCGTCACTGCCCGCGTTCCGACGCTACGTTATCGTGCCCGCAAGTTCCTGTGGCGGAGACGCCGCACGGTGGTGGCCGCACTTATAGTGGCGGGGCTCTTTGGCGCGGGTGTAGCTTCCACTTTGCGGGCGGCACGTACGGCCCGCGCGGAGGAACAGCGGGCCAACCGGCAGTTCCGCGATGTGCGCGATCTCAACCGCGCGCTGGTCTTCGAAATCTACGATGCCGTACAGGCTTTGCCCGGCTCGACCGAGGTGCAGCGGTCCCTGGTCACGGAATCGATCGATTACATAGATCGCCTGCACCGCGAGTCTCCCGGCGATGCGGACGTCGGAATCGACGTGGTGGAGGCCTACACCCGGCTGGGCAACCTCCAGGGCAACCCGTACTCCGACAACCTGTCCGATCCCGACCGGGCTCTGGAGACGCTGCGCAAAGCCCTCGATCTGGCTCGTTCGCTCGCCCGGAACAACCCCAACGACAGGCGGATGCAGCGGCTGATGGGCCTCGCCGAGCAGGGTCTGGGCGAGGTCTATTTCGGCAAACGCGATGTGGCTTCCGCCAGGGCTCACCTGGAAGAGGCCGCCCGCTTGCTTGACGCGGCAGCACACCGCCCGCCGCTATCGGCGCCGGCTCTGGCCGAGGCTGCATCCGTACAAGGAGTGCTCGGCGACACCTACTCCAGTTCGCTGGGACGTGTCGAGGACCGCGCCAAAGCGGACGCTAGTTTCGCGCGCTCCGAGGCCCTAGACCGCGAGGCGCTCGAACTCGATCCGGCCCAGGAGCGGGCCCGGCGCGGCATCGCGATGATGAAGATGCAGGCACGCCGCTCGATGGCGAACCTCCGGCTGGAGGCGATGATGCGCACCAAGCTGGCGGCCATTCTTCCCTCCATCGGGGCATTCGACGAGGGCACCGCCCAGGCGCGCGCGGCCCTGCGGGTTTATGAATCCGTAGCGTCGCTCGACCCGGAAAACCAGCGTTCCCAGGTCGATCTTGCCAATGCGTGGTACTACTATGCGGAATCGCTGGACTACAAATCCGAAAAGGGCGGGAAGCGCGATCTGGAGGACGCCCGGCGGGGTTACGGGAAAGCCCTCGCCGTATGCCAGACCCTGCTGCGCGCCTCGCCGGGACATTCGCTCTGGAGCAGCATGGCGGCGGAGACCGAGTTCCGCATCTCCAATCTCAGTGAGAAGCTTGGCGACCGGCCGGCCGCGGAAGCAGCTTTCCAGCGGGCTCGTGCCCTCGCCATCCAAATCGCGGATCGCGAGGACGCCGGACAAGCCGAACTAGCCCGCGCCGCCGTCATATTCAGTTCGGAGGACCTGCCGGCCGCGTGGCGAGACCTGCCGCGCGCCCGCCGCTACGCCGCGCGACTCAATGACCTGACTGGCGGAACTTCGCCTCACTACCTGTATACGTTGGCCCACATTTGCCGCCTTGAGGGGAAGATCGCCGAGGCCCGCGAACTTATCGGCAAGGCCGAAGGGCTCCTCCCCGCGCATGCGCCGCCCGATCCGAAGCCATACCTGCGGCGGCAGATCGAGGACGAAGCGCGGGCCATCAGCGCAGCAGGCGGATCGCCAGCGCGACCAGGCAAATCAAGATAACTGCCACGGCGACGGCCGCCGCGACGGTATTCAGCCCCCCCTGCCGCGGAGGCGCGGGGCTTGCGCCCGGCAGCCTCACCTGTTGCGTCTGCCGCGTCCGGTTCGTCAGATCCTGAATCGCGGCCAGCGCTTCTTCGTAAGTGGCGCACCGCCTGGCGGGGTCCTTCACCAGCATCCGCTCCATTAATTGAGAAAGCGCGGCCGGAATGCCCGGCAGCAGATCGGCCGCCGGCCTGGGCTTCCGGCCCGTGTCGCTGTGCCATTCCATCCAGCCGAGATCGGTGCCGCGCTCGTCGAGGTTGGGGAATTCGCCGCGGAAGCGGGTCCGTCCCAACAGGAACTCGTACATCACGAATCCCAAAACGTACAGGTCCGCCTGCACGCGCGCGGAGGGGGCCGACGGCGCATGCCCGCGCAGCAGTTCAGGAGGCGTGTATTTCGGGCTGGACACCATCAGCGTGTCCCGTTCGCCGGTAGGTCCATGGGCGGAAATCTCGATACGCCCAAACGCGGAGAGCCGCAGCGTATGGGGCGTGAGCGGCTCGTGGGATTCGCCGGAACTGGCCAGGAATTGCAGGCGCATTAGCGCTTCCGCCATCAGGGCGAGCACATCCTTCAGATCGGCGGGTTCATCCTTGAGGAGACTGGCGAGCGATTGCGAGTTCGGCGGGGGAGGCACCGGGACCACGGGGGGCGGCGGCGCGGGCCGGGCGGGGGCCGCAGGCGCGAACGACCCGATTTCGCGGATCATCGACGCCACGTCCGGATACCGGCCGGCCGGGTTCGGCGCCAGCGCGCGCGCAATCATTTGATCCAGCCACGGCGGGACTTCCGGCCGGCTGTCGATCACCCTGGGCGGCGGTTGGGTGCATCGCTGAACCGGTTGCCAGGTGCGAAACGGCACCTGCCCGGCCAGCGCTTCGTAAAAGACCGCCCCGGCCGCATAGATATCGGAGGCCGGTCCCGCCGCCTTCCCCATCAACTGCTCCGGGCTCATGTACTCCGGCGTGCCCAGCGAGGGGCCGACGGTCGCCTCCGCGCCAAGCTGCCGCGAGATGCCGAAATCCATCAGCTTCCATGCGCCATCCTGGGTCATCATGATATTCGATGGCTTCACGTCCCGATGCACGATTCCGTGGCCGTGGATGCAATCGAGCGCTGCCAGAAGCTGCCCGAACAGGGGCTCGCACTCCGCGAGGGCCAGCATGGGGGACATGGCCAGCATCTCAGCCAGCGTCCGTCCGCTGAGATATTCCATGGCCAGGTAGAACCAGCCCTCGTGCACGCCGGCTTGATAGATGCGGATGACATTGGGGTGGACGATGCGCTCGCCAACTTCCGCCTCACGGCGGAACCCCTCGTATAGCCGGGGATGCTGCGCGGCCGATCCCTTGAGGACTTTGAGCGCCACCACCCGGTTGGCGGCGGTATCCCGTGCTTTGTAGACAACGCTGGTCGCCCCCTGCCCGACCTCATCGAGCAACTGGAAGCGTCCGCCTACCAGCACCGAGGAGCGCAGGTCGGGTTTCCAGGCAGGCAGATCCGTGTGTGCCGGCATCATATGAACACAGCGAAATCCGCGGGTGAAATGCCTCGTCCGAGCGCCCTGGTGGCGCAAGAAATCTTCAATCCGCAATCGGAGATGGAGTATTGCGAGGCATTTGGTCCGCGAAATACGCTGTATCCCTTGAATGCGATTATCGACAGTTCTCACGGCGTTCGCGCTGCTCACCAGCCAGGCGCCTGCGCAACGTCCCCCTGCAGCCGGCCGGGATTCCGGTGGATTTCAGGTGAATTTGCCGCCCGGTTGGCAGGCGAAGAAGCTCAACGCCGGAGAAGTGGTGGCCACCGCGCCGAACCCGTCGGAGTGGGTGATGATTGCCCCACTACTCGCCCAGACGGAGCCATGTGCGGTTTCGCTGCGTAAGAACCTGAGCAGCGGCTGGTCCGCTTATCCCGGCATCAAGGATCTCAACCTTCGGGTGGTACGTCCGGGTTTGGTGCTGGCTGATTTCTACTTCCACGGCGGCCAAAGCCGCGGGGCCGTGCTATGCGCCGACACGGGCCCGCGCTCCGGCATGCTCTACTGCCTCGCCGCCTCCGCCGCTCAATTCGCTGCCGGGCGAGATACCATGCTGGCGGTGCTCCGTAGCTTCAAATACGGCGGTGGGGGTTCCCCAGCTCCGCGTCCCGCCGGCAACGCGAACTTGCCGCTCGAATCGTGGCGTGAGCCCAGCGAAGGCGCCTTTGTATCGGTGAAGCCCGCGGGTTGGCGGGTCGAAGGAGGCGTTACTCGTATCTCGAATACCGATGTCCGGACCGGGTTCCGCCTGACCAGCCCGGACGCCCGCGCGTCCATCGTACTGGGAGACGCGCGCCTGAACGGGTGCACGGTGCCCGGTCCAAATGGACGGCAGTTCATGAACCAGTCCCCGGGCGGAGGCAAAGAGTGGTGCCCCTACCGAACCGGTGAACAGGTGGCCGAGGGATACGTGCAGAGAACGGTGGCAAACGAATTGGGCGTGCAAGGTTTGCGGATCACCAGCCGGCGGGCCAGGCCCGATCTAACCGCGGCGGCAGACCGCCTGGCCAATATGGCGGGGCCCTCGAACTTTCGCAACGCAACCGGGGAGGTCACCTTCACGGGAACTCGAAACGGGGTGCCCGTCTCAGGCACCTTCGTGGCCAATACGCTGATGCTGTACAGCGCGGCACAGGATCTGATGGTGGGGACCTACACTCAGGAGGTCACCGGGTATGTCGGCCCGGCGGAAATGGAGGGGTCGCTGGCGGACGCGGTCGGCCGGATCATCGGTTCCATGAAATGGAATATGCAGTGGGTGATGGCCAACCGGGCGGCCGGCGCCCGCGATGCCGAAATGGTGCGCCGTTATCTCGCTTCCCAAGCGCAATTGGGCCAGCAAATGTTTGAAGACCGGATGGCCTCCGCCGATCGGCGCGCCGCCGCCGTTGGCGATCTTTTGTCCGGACAGGTTCGGCTACAGGATGCCGAGGGGAACAAATACACGGCGCGAGCCGGCAGCAACTACTATTTTCTCGACGAGCAGCAGGCACGCGTCGCCGGAACGCCCTCCGATGCCGTAGTCGGGTCCGACCTCTGGAAGGCGGCGGGAGCCGTCGACCTGCGTCCGTTGGAGACGATCCGTTAGGACATGTCTGGCCAGCAGACGGCGGCGGCGGCCGGACAGCGGGTTAGCGCCCAAGGAACTTTTCAATCCGCTGCCGCATGCCGGTGGAGGGCTGGCCCGGATTCGCGGGAGCGAGTTGTGCGAGAGCGGTCTGTGCCGTCGCCAGTGCCTGGGAGTTGCGGCCGAGCCGCCGCTCCGCCTGCGCTTTGAGAAACAGCATGGAGGGGTTGGGGCCCGATGCCGAAGCTTGTTCGCCGGCCTTTTCAAGACAGGCAAGGGCAAACCGCGGATCCTGCAATTCGGCAGGGTTCGATGTAAGAAACGCATCCGCAATCCGCACCAGCGCCTGAGTGGACCCTTGCTTGCGCGCCCCCAACCTTCTGAGGATCGCGAGCCCTTGGCCGGTCTTTGCGGCAGCGCCGGTGGGGTCGC
>JAPKZC010000191.1:0-1800 GCA_026394025.1 Candidatus Solibacter sp. | reverse complement strand
AGCGCCGGTGGCGTCGCCCGTCGAGTTCAGGATTCCGCCGATCGCGGCGAGCGTTTCGCCGTGCGACAGTTCCAACTGGACCGAGCGTTCGAGGTTCGGCATCTTCTGAAGAAGCGCCAGCACCCGTTCATAGTACGGCAGAGCCGCCCGCGGCCGGCCCCGCGCGCTTTCGGCGTTGCCTTGAGCATTCACCGCGATGGTGAGGTCCCATTGGGCGCGCTCGTTGGCGGGATCGATCGAGAGCATCGAATCCAGCACCTGGACGTCTTCTTCGAGAATCTTCAGGGCATCGTCATGACGCCCGAACTCGCTGAAGGATTCTCCGAGACGGCGGAGCAGCGACGCGCGCAACCGCCGGTTCGGGAGTGCTTCCAATTCGCGCGGCGGCAACTGTTGCAAGGCGCGGTACGCTTCCTGATATCCCGCCAGCGACGCCGCGGGGTCCATATCCCATCCGACGTCGGCGAGCTTCATTCCGATGACGACCAGCGCCCGCCGCGGCCGCGGCAGCGCGCCATCGGCCCGGTTCGCGCGGCGGTACAAATCCAGCGCATGCTCGAACTCGCGCTTCGCCGCGCCTCGATCCAGCATACTGGTCAGGCCGGCGCTGCCCAATTGGTCGCCGACGGCTTCGTGGCAGGACGCAGCCTGGACCAGAATGCCGGCATCCGTTGGACGTTGGGTTGCGAGGCGATCCATGATATCGGCAGCCAGGCGGGACTCCTCAAGGGCCTCCTGAATCCGTCCGATTCCGAGGAGGACATCGCCCCGCATCTGGCGCGCCTTGCTCAGCACCAGAAAGGCCTGGTGATCGCGGGCAATATCATTCGCCAACCGCGATGAGGTGGTAACGGCCTTGGCAATGGTCGCCAGGCCCTCGTCCGGTTTCCCGATGTTGTTCTCATAGGGGCTGCCTTGCAGCCCGGCCAGCTTCACGTAACCATCGGCAAGTTCCAGCGCCAAAGACGGATTGGATTGGCTCTCCGCCGCCAGGCTGTCGAGATACCGAACGGACCGGACCACCAGCATCTGCTGGACGCCCGTCGCTCCCGGCAGTTTGCCTACGTTGTCGTAGAAATCTGCCAGCAACGTATTCGACAGTCTGCGGACCTCGTTGAAACGGCGCTCGGCTCGCGTCCGGGCGCGCTCCGCGCGGACGCCCTCCCACAGCGTGCCGGCGGCTCCAATGCCCACGGCCAATATGGCCATCGCGATTGCTGCCGCGGCTCCGCGGTTCCGGCGCGCGAACTTGGCCGCGCGATAGCGCCAGGAGCCCTGCCGTGCTTCCACCGGCATGCCTTCCAGAAACCTCCGCAAATCCGCCGCAAACAGCGCCGCACTGGGATACCGCTGCTCTGGTTCCTTGCGCAGCGCCTTGAGCACGATCGCATCCAGATCGCCCTCGATGCGCCGGGCGTTCACGGGTCCGCCGGGGCGACGCGCGGCGCGCCGGCTGGGCGGTTCAGGCGGCTCAAAACAGATGGCTTCGAGGAGAGAGACCGGCTGCATGATCACGTCTTCGAAAGGATGCTCGCCGGCTACCAGGCCGTAGAGCAGGACGCCGACGGAGTACAGATCCGTCGCGGTGGTGAGAGGCTGGCCGCTCAACTGCTCCGGACTCGCGAACTCGGGCGTCAGCGGGCGGAACGTCCTGGTGAGCGGATCGCCGAAGCCGTAGTGTGCCGGATTCAGCAGCTTGGCAATGCCGAAATCAAGCAGGCGCGCGCAACCCTCCGGCGTGACGATCACGTTGGCGTGCTTCAGGTCGCAATGCACAACCAGCCGCTGGTGCGCGAACTC
>JAPKZC010000982.1:4945-12246 GCA_026394025.1 Candidatus Solibacter sp. | reverse complement strand
GTGGAAGTGCACGGGCTCCAGGTGGAGGCGCAAGCCGCAGCATCGGGGTACAAAGCCAGCGGGCGCGGCGGTGTGTACGAAGACGCGCACCTGGGCGACGATGTGCTGACCATTGCCGGTACCGACGTGAATCGCCATTCCTGCACGATAAAGATCATTCATGCAAACCATCTTTGAGCTCAAGGAGCAAGCCGTCACAGACACGCCGCTGCTGCTGTTCGACTGCGTACTCCCCGATGGACAGACGGAGCACTGGAGTACGCACGCGGTGACGGTGGGAGAAGTGGCCTACAGCGCCCGAGTGCTACGACACAATGTATTCGAACTTCAGGCTTCGTCCGGACAAGGGGTGGACGGGGTGCCGCGGATTTCGCTGGTGCTGGCGAACGCGGACTCGCACTGTTCGCAGATCGAACGGGGAACCGGGTGGAAAGGTGCGCGGTTGACGGCGGGTCTGGTTTTTTACGATCTACGGAACGGAGCACCGTTGACGGAGCGGTCCGTGCTATTCCAAGGGATCTGCAACCCGCCGGACGAGATTCTGGAAGCGACGTTCCGCATCACGGCAACAAATCGGATGAACCTGCAACGCTTGCTGCTGCCGCAGGTGCGAATTCAGCGGCGGTGCCCGTGGGAGTGGGAGTTCCCGAGGGACGAGCAGCAGCGCACGGAAGGGGTGGATGGCGGCGCGAGGGGAAAGTCCTCGCGCTACTACCGCTGGGGCTACTCAGCGGGGGTGGCGGGCGGAACGGGGGGGGTGGACGGGAGTGAGGCGTTTGCCCGGTGCGGCTATACGCGGACGGATTGCCAGACGCGAGGGATGTTTCTCCATTTCGGAGGAATCGAGTTTGTGCCTCCAGCGATTTCTGTGAGGACATACGGAGACAAGAGCGCACACACTTCGGCGATCTCGGTCAATGAAGCGCGTTATAACGACTTTGTTCCAATGGTTTACGGCACGGCGTGGTATCAGCCACCGGTGGTGTTCGCGCGCAATGACGGCAACCTGACGCGCATGGAAGTTCTGTTGGGACTGGGCGAGATTCAAGGAGTGGTCAAGGTTCTGGTGAATGACGTGGAGATTCCAGCGGGAGTTGCCGGGAGCAACATGACGGGGACCGGCTGGTACAACGTGGCGACTCTGGGCGCGCGATCCGGAGGCTTCAACCACGATTTCCTGGATGGCAGCGGGCAGCCGGCGGGAGATCCGTATGGCAGCATGGCGTGCCTTTCGGTGGTAGTAACGATGCTGGTGCAGGGGCTAAAGTTACCAGTCTATGGAGTGGACGGGAGCGACAGCGGGGAGCAGTTTTCGAGCAACCCGGCATGGGTGCTGCTGGATATCCTGCGGCGGGCGGGGTGGAGCCTGGCGGAAATCGACGTGGGCAGCTTCGCGACGGCGGCGGCGTACTGCGATGAACCGATTGAAGCTCTGGACCTGTACGGGAACGCGATTGAGTTGCCGCGGTTCCAGTGCAACCTGGTATTGCAGAAGCGCAAGAGCGCCGGCGACTTGGTGCGTGGGGTTCGCAACGCGGCGAGACTGATGTTGACGTATGGTGCGAACGGCACCCTGCAACTGCGGGTGGAGAATTCGTTGGCACTGGAGATGCCGGAAAAGGCAGAGTGGTCCAACAGCGTGCTACCCCTGGACGGCGGATGGCCGAGCTACGAATTCGGGGACGGCAGCAACGGGTTTTCAGGCATCATCCGGAAACCCGGCGGCGAGCCGAGTTTTCGTGTGTACTCGCGCGGCATGGCAGACACGCCAAACCGGTTCACGGTGGAATTCCAAGATGCACTGAACGAATACCAACAGGACAGTTTTTCCCTAGTGGACGCCGACGACGTGTCGCGCAGTGGGCAAGAAGTATCGCAGACGCTGGCGGCGGTGGGAATCCCGAACTTCGACCAGGCGGCGAGGATACTGAAGCTGAACCTGGATCGCTCGGTGCGCGGCAACACGTACGTGGAGTTCGAGACGAGTGTGAAAGCATTCGGGATTCGGCCGGGGGATGTGATCACCGTAACGTATCTCAAGGAGGGGTTGAACCGGCAGGCATTCCGGGTTTTGAAGATCGCACCTGAGACGAACCACCGCATCTCCACAATTACAGCGTAACGTCGGCAAGCGGCGGCCGGCGCCAGGGCAGCGCCGGCATCGGCGTTCCGCGTCCGTTGCCCGGCAATGTTCTGGATGATCAGGGCGACATCCAGTTCGGTGTCGAAGAATCGGCAACCACGGCGGGCGATGGCTCGGTGCAGACGGACCTTCGGGTGGGGTTCATGGCACCAGCCGTCGCTGCGGCGGGGGGGCCAGGCATACCGTTGTTGAGTTTGGCGGCAACGCCAGGGGCGGGCGGATCGCTGCATGGCGGACAGACGCTTTACTACGCGGTGGCCGGGGCGGACGGAACGGGGAATGAAAGTCTGCTTTCGTTCATTGTCCGGGCGGTCACATTGAGCGACGGCAGCAGCGTGACGCTTCACGGTCTGAGCTTTTCGCCAGGGACGGCGAGTTTCCACGTTTATCGCGGGAGCACACCGGCGCAATTGTTCCGGATCGCGTCGGATCAGGCGATTGCCGCGCAGTTCACGGATACGGGATTGAGCAAGGAGTTGATCGCGCCGCTGGACCCCAACTTCGACCACGCGAACTTCTATTGGCGAATGGAACTGCAATCGGAGAGCGCAGCGACAATTCACAGTGCGGCGTCGGTAGGAAACGACGGACTGCAAATGACGGTGAACCGGTACCGCGGCATGATCGTGCGGATTACCAGGGGAAGGGGCGCTGGACAGGAGCGGGCGATTGCTGCCAATACGGCGACGGCACTGACGATAACGCCAGGGTGGGCAGTGATTCCGGACGTGAGCAGTTTCTTCGTGGTGGCCGAGACAGGGTGGCAATTTGGAGCATTGGCAAAGAGCAGCCCGGTACAGTTCGCGGTGCCGAACCGCGGCGGCGAGACGGTGCAGGTGTGCGGACGCGCGGCCAACGTGAACGACCTGGAGTGCTCCGCCGAGCTATCGACGGTGACGCGGTGGCAAATCGGCGGCAGCGGCACGAGCGACGCAGATGTTCCCCCACAACCATACTTCGGGTTGGGAGCCGGGCAGCGGGGCGGCACGGTGGAGTTGAGCGGCGTGTCGTTCACGGAACTGACGAACACGAGCACGATTTCGTCGGCCACGTTGACGATGCACTACTGGGACGAGCTGCGCGGGAGGCCGAGTTTGAAGCTGGCGCAGGCAGCGGGCGTGGGAGATGTCTCACTGGAACTGAGCGCGGCAGGGGATGCGACGGCGGGAAGTTTCGTGCAGATCGACGCGGAGGTGATCCGTGTGGACGCGGTCGAAAACAATGGAACGCGATACCAGGTGACGCGCGGGATGCACGCCAGCCCAGCGGCGGCGCATGACGCACAAACGGCGATCTACGCACTGCGGAGCAAGACGGCGATCGCGGCGTTCCCGCCGAACTTCTTCGGGAGTCCGTACAGCGGGAGCTGGAGCCAAGCAGTGACGTTGCCCGACGTGCGGGTGGCGAGCGCGGAGTTATTCGTGACGAATCGCCGCGGCAATAGTCCGGTGAGGAGTAGCTGCCTGACGAGCGCGGTGGACCGGGGGTTGCGGACGCTATCCGGAGGCCAGTACTCGATTCAGGTGGACGGATATCTGGCGGTGGAAGAGCGGGTGGCTCCCGCATTGGTGGTGGAGGCCGGGCACTCGGTGCGGGACGTCTTCGCTGTACTGGGGAGTGTGGCGGATGCGGAAGTGCGGCTGCGGCTGGACGTGGATGGTTCGGCATATTGCACGCTATCGATTCCCGCGGGCATGACTACCTCGGCGGCCGTGGATGGGAGTGCCACGGGACCGCTGGCCGCGGGCGCGAAGCTGACTCTGGCGGTACTGGCGGTGGGACGGACCTATCCGGGTGCTGACCTGACAGTACTGATTCGACTTTAATGGCGGAACAACTCACCAAACTGCGTCCGGATCGGGACATGCAGTGCTACTTTGAACGTCCGTCGGCGGTGGCGGCCCTGAGCGGCGCGTCGGCAAGCGGGTTCACGGTTTCCGGATGCTGGCGACAACAATTCGATTGGGTAGTGATCGAGTGGAATCGGGACAATGTGTTCGAACATCCGGCGCTGCGCACTCTGCCGGATGGCGATTTGAGCGGCCTACACCTCAGCTATGAGGAAGTGCGCACAAATTGCATCGCCCTGGACTCGACGCTTTATCCGACTGTGGACTGGCCGTATCTGAGGGTCTGGGCGGAATCTGGCGGGACGGAGACACTATACAAGGTTCCGCTGAAGAGCTATGCGATCGCGATGGGCGAGTATGCGGACGCAACGGTAGAGTTCGAGTTGCAGGGAACGCCGACATCGGGCGACTACATCGAACTGGCTTGGCTGGACCAACACTTCAATTACCGACTGACGGGCGGCGACAGCCTGGAAACCGCACTCAACGCGCTGGCGACGGCAATTACGGCGAATCAGGCGGTGGGGGCGGTGAGCGCCGCGGCCAGCGGCACGCACATCGCGTTGACCTATCATGGCGCGCCGGGGTCGAACGGAAACCGGATCGGCGTGTACGGAACGGTGCACGGAGCGGGAACGGAACAGTGGGCGCCTGGCGCGGCGGCTTTTTCAGGTGGGGTATCGCCGGAGCGGTGGAGGGTGGAACTGGACTTCTCGGCGCTGCGCGACGCGACGAACGCGGTGGTACCGACCACTTGTGTGCGGAAGTTACGCTGGACGTGGGCGGCGGACTTGCAGAGCGGCGACTTTGAACGCAGCGAGTTCGCGGTCGCGGTGACGAACTGGAGCGTGAGCGGGACGAAATTGCAGTACTCCGTTGCAGGCATTGGGAGCCGCCGCATCGAGGATGACGCCGCGGAGGTAGTTTATCAGGGAGAGTGGGCGGAGGCTCGCGGGAACTACTCGGGCGGGTCGATCCGGTGGACGAACACGCCGGGCGCACGCGTGAGTTGCACGTATTCCGCGAATGAGGCACACCGACTCTATCTCGGGACGCGTCTGGTGGAACACGGCGCGCAGGTCGCGGTACAGGTGGATGGAGTTACTCCGCTATCGCTGGGGCTTGGAAAAGCGGCGGAGGATGTACTCGTGCGTTTACCCATCGCAGCTGTATCCGGCGAGGCACAGCACACGGTGACGCTCACGCACACCGGCGCGACCGGGACGGTGGTCTATTTCGATTTTCTCGAAATTGCGTATCCGAGCCTCACGCTGCCGGAGTTTGATCGGCTGGAGCAGACGACGCTGGCGACCGACTGGGATACGGACCATTCGGTGGCAATCGCAGCGGAGCGAACCGCGTGGCTGATGCAGAAGCTGGGATTTCACGGCCGGGCGAACCACTACGCCGGGGCGATGTGGTTTTACGAATTGCACCGGCAGGGACACAGTTATGCGAACGGGACGATCACGTTTTCCGGCGAACCTGAATTCGGCAAGATGACGCAAGTATTCCTGGGACCAACGCCGATCGAGCACCTCAACCTGGTTGGCGACACGGCGGAGAGTATCGCTACGGGTTTCGAGTTATTGATAAATGGGGGTTCGACGGGCGTGTGGGCGCGGGCGGACGGCACCATGCTGACGGTCACGTCGCGGGTGATGGGGTCGGCCGGCAACACAGTGGGAATCAGCGCCAGTACAAACAGCACGGCGTTCACGGCACAGGCAAGCGGCGCAACGCTGGGCGGCGGGGTCGACGGGGTGTGGCGGACAGACACGACGGCATCGGTCAAGCTTAATCGCGCGTCACGCGACTGGAATAGGGCGTTCTTTCAGGCGTTGAATGGCTATGGCATTGCGGTGACGGCGGCTTTCAGCATGGAATTGCAGCACGGAGACGACACTCCGCAAGCGCAGCTTGCGCAGCGCTACCCGAACGGTGACCCGGTTTGGCTGAACACGCCTGCGCTACAGACCAACTTTGGTCCGGAGAGCACGACGTTCTGGCGGGAGGTGTACCGCGAAATGGCGGGCTTGATGGTGAGCGCAGGGGTACGACCGTACTTGCAGTTCGGCGAGGTGCAGTGGTGGTACTTCGCAAACGGCGCCGGGATGCCGTTTTACGACAGCTACACGACGACGTCTTTTCAAACACGATACGGAAGACCGATGGCGGCGATCCTCAGCCAGCACGCCGACCCCAGCAGTTTTCCGGATGAATGCGCATTCCTGCCTCAGCCGATCGGAGAATTCACCAGCGCCGTGATGACGCACGTGCGGCAGGCGCACCCGGACGCGCAGTTTGAGGTGCTCTATCCGCCGGACGTGAACGATACGGCGTTGAACCGTCTGATTAACTTTCCGCATGCGCATTGGACGCCGGCCCTCCTGGACTCACTGAAGACCGAGAACTTCACGTACACGGGGGATCGCGATCTCAACAAGGCGCTGGCGTCCATTCAACTGCCGATGGAACTGGGATTTGGACGATCGCAGAGCAGCCACCTGGTGGGCATCGGCGAGTACACTACGCCATGGGGCAAGGAGCAGCGGATGGCGGCGGGCGAAAGGATGGAGTCTGTCGTGCTGTTCGCGCTGGATCAGTTCTGCCTGATTGGTTATGACTTGCCCTTCGAACGCGGGTCGCGACGGTCGCAGTACATGGGAGATTAAAGAGTGATGCCGCCGTCTACGCAGAGGACCTGGCCGGTGATGTAGCTGTCGGGTGCCAGCAGGAGGCAGACGGCGCGCGCTACGTCATGGGCGCGACCGAACCGCGCGATCACGCCTTCCTTAATGAACCGATCATACTTGCCCGCGGCGATGCTGGCCTCCGCCATTCCGGCGGAGGTGATTCCGGGACTGACAACGTTGACGCGCAGATTTCGAGCGCCGCGAAGTTCTTTGGCGAGGAGCAGTGCGGCGTGTTGGAGCGCTGCCTTCTGGGCGGCGTAGACCGTGGAACCAGGGAAGAGGGCGTTGGCCTGCATGGTGGACATGAGGACAATGGCGCCCGGAGTTCCGGCGGCCTGCATGCGAACTGCGGCTTCGCGGGCGAGCAGGATGGGCCCGAGGTAGTTGGCGGTATGCGAAAGCTGCATGGCATCCGCGGTGCTGCCGGGATCAGAGAACCGGGCAGGGTCGCCGGCCAGCACGACCAATCCGTACAGGTGAGGAGCGGCATCGAGTAAGCGCGCACGATCCGCCGCGAAAGTGAGGTCGGCCTGAACCACGGTTGCGGTATCCTGCCAGCACGCGGCTCGATCGCGATTGGCGCGGTAGCTGATGACGAGGCGGGCGCCTTCG
>JAPKZC010000982.1:0-4940 GCA_026394025.1 Candidatus Solibacter sp. | reverse complement strand
CGGGCGCATTCGGCGAGAAGCAAGCCGGCCACCGCGGAACCAATGCCGCCCGCTCCGCCGGCGAGCACCATCTCTCTGCCCGCCAGCGTGTCACTCGGTGGCAAGTTCCTTCTCCAAGGCCAGGTAGCCACAGGCCACCACAACCAGGAACATGGTGAGCACCTCGCTGTCGCCCAAATTCAATTCCACGAAACCTTCCGCCATGGTGGCGAGGACCGCGGCGATTCCCCCGTGCAGCAGGAATCGCTGGTTGCTGGGGCCGGGCGGCAAGGTCCTGAGGCCTCGCCAGAAATCCACCAGGATCTGAATCAACATCCACATGAGGACCAGCATTGTGGGAATGCCACGTTCGGCTGCGTAGTGGAGATAGATATTGTGCAGATGTCCATACCAACCCGAAGGCAGCGGGCGGCCGGCACGTATTCGTCGAAGTGCAACTTAGGGCCTTCGGGTCCGAGTCCGAACCAGGGATGGCGCTCGACCATACGCAGGCCGGTGCGCCAGGTGACCACGCGGAATTGGTTGGAATCGGCGCCCTTCGGCTTGAAGATAGAGGTGACGCGGTCCTGGATCGCTGGCGGTGAGGCGAAGAACGCCGCCAACATGACGATTGGAGCAAGCGCGACCATCCAGCGCCGCCAAAACCAAATGAGATAGAGAAGAGCGACGGCGACAGCGATCCAGATGCCGCGCGTCTCTCCCAGCACGACGGCGAGAGCGATTAGCGCGGCGCAGAGCAGCCACACCCAGAGGCGCTTTCTGGCCGCGGGGGCAAAAAACAGAAAGGACGCCAACATGATCAGAGCGAACATCTCTTCGGCGGAATAGGTGTTCCAATGGCTGGTAAAGCCGGTGATTCGCTCGCCGACGTAAAACTCGTAGAAGTTACGGCCGAGGCGGTGCGCCTCTTGCAGCTTGCCGGCAAACTGGATGCATCCGCGGATGGCGGTAAGCGCGCCGATTCCCGCCCACGTGAGGAAGAGGAGGCGGACCATCGGCATACTGCGAAGGAGCGAAAACACCACGAGCAACTCAAGAAACACGTAGAACTTGCGGACTTGCGGAAGGCCGGCGGCGGGTTCATCCGACAACAACAGGGAAACTACCGTGCCGAGCAGGAAGAGCGCGAGTGGCAGCCGGATACGGGGCAAGCGCAGCTTTTCACCGCAGGCCAGCAGGGCGGCAAACGCGAGCGCCAGCAGGATCTGAGAGGGCGCGATTCCCAGCAGGATCGCGGAGGCCGATCCGAACGCCAGCCAGCGGGCGCTTCGCAGCAAAATCGGTTCCTGAAGGTTCATTCCAAATAGAACTCCCAGTATGGCAGAGTGTTGCTTGAAACAGCGATGCTTCGAGGATATCTACTCGTGCCGCAACGCTTCGACAGGGTCGAGACGTGCGGCGCGACTGGCCGGCCAAATGCCAAAGAAGAGACCGACTCCAACGGACACCGCCACCCCTGACGCCGCCGCCCAAAGCGGCACGGCAGTCGGCAAATTCGGAAATACCAGGCCGGCAGCTTGCGAGATGGACCACCCAAGCAGCAACCCGAGCACCCCGCCCATCACGGTCAGCACGACCGCTTCGGTGAGAAACTGCACGATGATATCGCTCTTGCGCGCGCCAATCGCCTTGCGAACGCCGATCTCGCGGGTCCGCTCCGTAACACTTACCAACATGATGTTCATCACCCCGATGCCGCCCACCAGCAGCCCGATCGAACTCAGGATGACCATCACCAGCGCTACCGTCGCCGTCACGTTGTGGAACTGCTCGATCATCTGCTCCGCAGTGGTGATGGAGAACGTGTCGAGCCCGTTGAAAGGCACACGCCGCGCAATCCGCAACACGGCTCGGACTTCGTCTTCCGCCTGTTCGATCATGCCCGGGAAGGCGATCACGACCAGCATATGCTCGCGCACATTGGGGAACATCTTGCGCATCGTGAAATAGGGCACCAGGATGCGCAGGTCGTCCTGGCCGGGCAGCGAGGCCGCGGGCCGGTCCATCACCCCCACCACCTGAAGTTCGTGTCCGTCCACCTCGATCATCTTGCCGATCGGATCTTCGTTGGCCATCAACTGCTTCTGCACATCGGCGCCGATCACCACGATCGGCATGTGGTGAGAGTTCTCCTGATCGGTGAAGAAGCGGCCGGCCTTCATGGTGGTGCCGCCGGCGGCATAGCCCTCCTCCGTGCCGGCCAACTGAATGTTGTACAGGTCGTTGCCCTTGCGCTTTGCGATATGCAGGCCACCCGGGGGAAACAGGTAGGGGCTGACGTGTTCCACGGCAGGGCAGCGTTCGGCGATGGATCGGGCGTTTTCCAGCGTCAACGGCTTACGTCGGCGCTCTTCGCGGGTGGCGTTGCCCATCGCGGCTGTTTTGGTGACGATCACCGTATTCGGCCCGAAACTGCGCAACAGGCCGGTGATCGCACCATCCAGGCCGGCGATGATCGAGCCTACGCCGATCACGGCGCCGGTACCGATGATCACGCCGAGCACCGTCAGAAAAGACCGCATCTTGTGCGCGCGAATCGTGTCGAGCGCCAGACGCGCCCCCGAGACAACAGACCCGGGGCTCATTTCTCCGCCCTCAGGGCTTCGATGGGATCCAACTGGGCCGCCGTATGCGCCGGGTAGATGCCAAAGAACAGGCCCACCACCGCCGACAACGTCACACCCACGACCACCGCAGTCACCGGCACCGACATCGGCACGGGCGTAAAGGTCCGTACCGCCACGGCGACCACCCACGCAATCACGACGCCGATCACGCCTCCGCTGGCCGATAGCACCGCCGATTCCACCAGAAACTGATTCAGGATGTCTTTCTTGCGGGCGCCGACAGATTTACGAATGCCGATTTCGTGGGTCCGCTCGGTAACTACAGCCAGCATGATGTTCATGATCACCACCCCGCCCACCACCAGGAATACCGAGACCACGGCCACGGCGGTGGCCGCGATGGCGCCGGTCAACTGATTCCAGAAGTCGAGCAGAGCATCGGAAGTCAGCATGGAGAAAGTGTCGTCTTCCTTAGGACGCAGGTGCCGGTAGGCACGCAGCAGCATGCGCGCTTCTTCCTGCGCTTGCGCCAGGTGATCGTGATCCACGGCGGTCGCGGCGAAGCTCATCCCGCTGCGCGCTCCCCAGATCTTGAAGTAGGTATTGATGGGAATGATCAGGAAATTGTCCTGCGACTGGCCAAATATTGAGCCCTTCGCCTTGGCCACACTGACGATTTCAAATTGCACACCTTCGGAGGTGACTGTTTGCCCGATGGGAGTGGATCCGGCAAAGAACTTGTCCTTGAGGTCATGCCCGATGAACGCAACGTTCATATGGCGATCGTTCTCGATTTCGGAGAGGAAACGTCCCTCTTCCGCCTCGATGTTGTTGATTACTGCGATGTTGGGCGATGCGCCCTGCAACCCGACGCCTTCGGAAACCTCCGTGCCGCGGTGCACCGTCTTACCGCGCCCGGCGACAATGCCGATCTCGCGGGTCAACGTCAGGCGTTGCCGAAGAAACTCGTATTCGTCGCGCGACAGTTGGGGATTGCGCCGCAGCATCTCCATGTATTTCTTGGGGTCGAAACCCATCATGACGATGCGTTGCACGGTGTATCCATCGGCCCCCATGCTGGAGACATTCTGCGCGATATAGACGTCCATGCCAGAAATCACAGACATCACAGCGATCAGAGTGGTGGTCGCCAGAATGATTCCGAGCAACGTAAGAAAGCTCCGCAACTTGCTGCCGCGAAGCGAATGGAGGGCACCCTTCACCGCCTCCCAAAATGACGCATGGGAATTCATTTGGACCTTAAGACCTTTGACGATTCGACCGGGGATTTGTTAACAGCCGCCCTGCCGATCCACTCTATTATCGCCTCATCCGACCACAGGCGGTTAGGCCTGCGCCCGATGAATCCCAGGTGGCCGCCGTATTCGGTGGCCATGAGTTGAATCCAGGGATTGGCACGCACCTCCGCCGATTGATAGACCTCGAACGGCACGAAGGTATCGTCCTTGGCCTGTATGAGGAGGGCGGGCACGCGCAGTCCCGGCAGGTAGCCGATGGCGGATTGAGTCCGGTAGTAGTTGGCCGCATCGCCGAAGCCGAACGAGGGCGCGGTGAAGCGGTCGTCCAGTTCTAGCACGCTGCGCAAACCCGCGAAATCGCGCATCTGGTAGCGTCCCGTGGCGCACATACGCTTCCGCATGGCGCGCACGAAACGCGCCTCGTACAGACGGTTGTCGCGCTCCCCGATACGCCGCGCGCAGGCCGCCAGATCGAGCGGCGCCGATACCGTGCAGACGCCCCGCACATAATCCCGTGCCGATTCTCCCATCTCTCCGGCGAGTTTGAGCACAACGTTTCCACCCAGCGAAAAACCCACCAAAAATGCCGGCGTGCGCCCTTTCCTACGAAATTCGCGCAACACGGCCAGCAGATCGCAGGTCAGCCCGGCGTGGTAAAGGGTCTGGCAGAGGTGCTCCGTGCTGCCGCACGTGCGCATGTGAAAGCGATGCGCCGCGAAACCAGCCCGCAGGGCCACGGTGCTCAGGCTCCGGATGTAGCCGGCTTCCCCCGAACCCTCCAGGCCGTGGACCATAAATATCTCGCCGCGCGCCTTACCGTGGGGGCGTTGCGAGCACACCAATACCTGCACGTCCGGCTCGGTATTGTAGAGGCGGCGTTCGATGGGAAACTCGACCACCGCATCCGGACGTATCCAGAAGTGGGCCGCAACGGTCTGCAGGTGCGGACTGCGCAACAGCGGGTCGAAAGGAAGCATAGGTAGATTTTGACGCGGTACTGGCTACAATAGCCAGCCCGTTTTCAACAAACCCCTTTCAAACCGTGCGTGCGGTTTTCCCGCACACGGCTTAACGATGATCTTACTGATGCGGCTTGCGCCGGGTAGCGCACGGT